>JAGQKQ010000119.1 GCA_020430005.1 Candidatus Omnitrophota bacterium | reverse complement strand
TCCGGCGGCACGACCATGGTTTTTAATCGCGCACGTGATCCGGCCTCATCAAGAATATCAACGGCCTTATCCGGAAGCGCCCGGCCTGAAATATAACGCTCTGATAGTTTCACCGCCGCATCAATCGCTTCGTCGGAAAATTTTACACGGTGGTGTGCTTCGTATTTATCCCTTAAACCTTTTAGAATAAGAATCGCGTCATCAATAGACGGTGGATCGACTTGAATCGTCTGGAATCTTCGTTCCAGAGCCGCATCTTTTTCAATATGTTTCCGGTATTCATCCAGTGTTGTGGCTCCGATACATTGAATTTCTCCACGAGCCAAAGCCGGTTTTAAAATATTCGCGGCGTCAATAGCTCCTTCGGCCGCTCCGGCCCCAACGAGAGTATGAAGCTCATCAATAAAAAGAATCAGTTTTCCAGAGCGTTTAATCTCATCCATAATGGCCTTAATACGCTCTTCAAATTGTCCGCGATATTTTGTTCCGGCGATCATCAGCGCCAGGTCTAAAACAACAATGGTTTTATCTCTTAGAATTTCCGGAACTTCTCCTTTGATAATCAACTGGGCTAAGCCTTCAACGATGGCCGTTTTTCCTACACCAGCCTCTCCTAAAAGTACTGGATTATTTTTCGTTCGTCGGCTGAGAATCTGAACAATCCGTTCGATTTCATTCGCCCGTCCAATAACAGGGTCCAACTTGCCTTCTTTTGCCAATTTGTTAAGGTTGCGGCCATAAGCGTCAATAGCCGGGGTCTTGTCACTTTTTCCGCCTTCCTGTGCTCCATATCCTGGAATACCCGAACCTAATAATTCCATAACCTCATTGCGGAGTTTTCCTAAATCTAAACCAAGATTAAGCAGAACACGGTAGGCCATGCCTTCGCCTTCTTTAACCAAACCCAGCAGCAAATGTTCTGTTCCGATGTAATTATGTCCTAACGCTCTGGCTTCCTCGGCGGAGAGCTCAAGTGCTTTTTTAGAACGTGGCGTAAACGGAATGTCTCCCAGAACCTGTGTTTGCGGACCGGGCTGAACCAATTTCTCGACTTCAATACGGATTGTTTCTAAATCCAGTCCCAATTTCTGTAGAACAGCGGCGGCCACGCCTTCGCCTTCTCTGACCAGTCCCAATAATAAATGTTCTGTTCCAATATAATCGTGATTAAAACGCCGTGCTTCTTCTTTAGCGTAAACAATCACTTTTCTGGCTCTTTCCGTGAATCGGTTGAACATATTATGTCCCTCCTAGTTTTTGTCTGATAAGACTCGCACGTTTAGCATCCCGTTCGGATGCGGATAGTTTTTTACCCTCAATTTTTTGAAGATGCGCCGGCTGGATTGTAATGAATAAATCATTAATGGACCGCTGGTCGACATCTTTGATAATATCAAGATCAACACCAAGACGAACCATTGATAAAAGCTCAACAGTTTCCTGGCTGGAAATAATATGCGCGTTTTTAAGAATTCCCCATGAACGGAAAATCTTATCTTCGAGCATCGGTTTGTTTTGAATTAACAGAGCCTGCCGGGCCTGTTCTTCCTGTTCAATAATTTGACGTATAAGACCAATGATGTTCTGAATAATATCCTGTTCGGATTGTCCCATCGAAACCTGATTGGAAATCTGATAAAAGTTGCCACTAGCCTGTGTCCCTTCACCATAAAATCCCCGTGAGGCAAAACTTAATTTGGAAACAGCCGCCAGGACTTTGTTAATCTGTTTGGTCATCACCAGCGCAGGCAAATGCAGCATAACAGAACCACGCATCGCCGTTCCCGTATTCGTTGGGCAAGCCGTCAGATATCCCCATGGAATGGAATAGGCGAAATCTAATTTCTCCGAAAGAATATCATCCACATTGTTCACAATAGCCCAGCACTCATCCAGATTTAAACCGGAATGCATAACCTGAAGCCGAAGATGATCCTCCTCGTTAATCATGACTGATAAGATTTCTTCCTGGGAAACAACCAACGCCTTTCCCTCAGGATTGCTGGCGTGTTCATGACTCATCAAATGCCGTTCAATCAGAAACTGTTTATCAACATTATCCAGCTCGCTGATTTTAAACAATGTGGATTTCTTAAAAATGTCAGCCCGATCCATCGCTGTTTGAACGGTTGCCAGCACATCGATAAGTTCTTTTTTGTTAGCTTTATTCGGAAACGGAAGTTTGTTTAAATTCCGGGCCAAACGTACACGCGATGACATCACAATATGCGAATAATTTCCCGTTCCTCTTAACCATTGACCGGTTTTATTGATAAAGTCATCTAATTTCATTATTTATCTTTCTTTTCGATATCGCGGATTTTATCTCTTAATTCAGCCGCTTTTTCAAAATCTTCGCTCTGGATAGCCTGCATTAATTTATTTTTCATTTCCTGCAGGTCTTCAATCTTTTGCCGCTCTTTCTGCGGCATTTTGATCGGCGACTTCCCAAAATGGTTATTAGATCCATGAATCTTTTTTAAAAGAGTACCCAAATGCATTTTAAAACTTTCATAACATTCACTGCACCCTAACCGCCCGAACTTACGGAAATCATCATAATTCATCTGGCAGTTGGAACACACCAACTGAACTTTTTCCGTCGGTTTAACGCTCTTACCAAAGTCTCCCAACCCTGCCAATAAGTCAGCCAATCCGAATTGTTGTTCCATCTGCACACTTTTTTCACGGGCGCATCCTTCACACAAATGCATTTCTGTCATTTGTCCATCGACGATTTCGGTTAAATGAACCGTGGCTTTTTTATTGCAGAGATCACATTTCATTAATATTTTACTCCGTCTTTTGTAGTTGCTTCTTTGAACATCTTAAGCATCTTTTTTGTAATCGAACCAGGTTTTCCGTCCCCGATTCTACGTCCGTCTACTTTGACAACCGGAATAATTTCCGCCGCTGTTCCCGTTAGAAAACATTCGTCGGCAATATAAACTTCATGACGGGTCATTAATCCCTCCTGAACGGGAATCTTATTTTTCTTAGCCAGATCCAGAACAACCTGCCGTGTAATTCCTTTTAAACGGCCCTGGCTCGGCGTGGATAGAACGCCGTTTTTAAACGTAAAAATATTGTCACCCGTGCATTCGGCGACATAACCCTGATGATCCAGCATAATAGCTTCACAATATCCGGAATTGTTAGCCTCAATCTTCGCCATGATGTTATTCAGATAGTTCATGGATTTCAGCATCGGATTTACCGCTTCCGGATGATTACGAACAGTCGGAACCGTAATGATTTCCATGCCTTTATTATACAACTCTTTAGGATACAGCGTAATATTATCCGAAATAATAATAATACTAGGTTTTCCATGACATTTCTTGGGATCCAATCCCAGATCACCAACACCGCGTGTAACAATAACCCGAATGTATCCATTACTGATTTTGTTCTGTTTTAAAGTATCAACAACGGCTTTTTCCATCTGTTTCTTGGTTAAAGAAACATCAATCATCATTGTATGCAGCGTTTCATATAGCCGGTCAATGTGTTCTTTTAATTTAAAAACCAGATTGTTGTATGACCGGATACCTTCAAACCCTCCGTCGCCATAAAGAAAGCCATGGTCAAATACAGAAACCTTCGCATTGGCCTTATCAACAAATTCGCCATTCAGATAAATTTTCATAATCGCCTCTCTTTTTTCTAATCTTTTTTAAACGTGATGTTATGATTGCATGATAGCCCCGTCACGTATATGCACGGTACGATGACATAGTTCAGCCAATTCCTCATCATGTGTCACAATAATCAATGTTTGTTTGTTTCTTTTGTTTAAATCGAGCAACAGCCGGATCACTTCACTACCGTTTTCGGAATCCAGATTTCCGGTCGGCTCGTCACAAAATAAAATCTGCGGATCATTAATGACCGCCCGGGCAATAGCCACACGCTGCTGCTCTCCACCGGACAATTCATTCGGTTTGTGCTTAATCCGTTCAATAAGTCCAAATTGATCCAGTAAATCCAGCCCTTTGCTTTCAAACTTTTTTACGCCGACAGTATCTTCTTTAACCATCATTGGAAACAGCACATTTTCCAAGGCTGTAAAACCCGGAAACAAATGATAGAACTGAAAGACAAAGCCAATTTTGTTATTCCGAATCTTGGCCCGGACTTTATCATTGTTTTTGTAAAAACTATCCCCGTCAAAATTCACGGCACCGCTCGTCGGATAATCAAGTCCTCCCAAAATATGCAATAGGGTGGATTTTCCCGCCCCAGATGGACCGACAATACAAAGGACTTCTCCCTGTTCAACTTTTAAATCAATCCCTTTCAGGATATCAAGTTTCTTTTTCCCTTGCGTGTAAGTTTTGTGAATATCAACCGCTTCTAATAGCACAGATTATTCCTTCTATTGATATCGTAAAGCGTCGACCGGTTGCAATTTAGCCGCCCTTGACGCCGGATAAAGCGTTGCTAAATAACTGATCACCAAAGCCGATGCCACGATTACCATGACATCAAAGGCCTTTAAATCCACCGGGACATGATCCGTCGCGTAAATGTCTCTGGGAACCGGGAAATAATTTTTCAGGAGGTAACTAACCCCAACTCCCAATATCAATCCCCAAAGTATTCCTCTTATGCCAATGAGCAATCCCTGCTTGATAAAAATTCTGCGAATCGCGTTCTTCGGAACACCGATAGACTGTAAAATACCGATATCGTGAATCTTACTCGTTACCGTGACAATCAGCGTGCTGACAATATTAAACGACGCTACCATCACCATCAGCGTTAAAATTAGAAACAATCCCAGCTTTTCTAAGGCCAGCGCTTTAAAAAGCGCGATATTGTCATCTTTCCACGTCTTCACGTAATAACTGTAACCAATCAAATTCCGAATCTGTGGTTTTATGCTTTCCAAAATTGTTTCGGAATAAGGATCGGTTAACTTAACGCCGATTCCCGTGACAATACCTTTTTCCACGTTAAATATTTCCTGGGCTTTCTCGACATTCACAAGAGCAAGATTCATGTCATAATCCATCCGTCCCGAGGAAAAAATACCGACAATTGTTAACGCATATCGCCACCCCTGCCCGGCAACACCAGAACCTGGAGAAATCAAAACAACTTTATCCCCGATTTTAAAACCGAAATAACGTGCCAGTTCCTGACCGACAATAATGCTGTCGCCATGCAAATCCTGAAAGTTACCTTTTTCGATATATTGGTTAACCTTTGTAACTTCGTATTCACTTTCAGGTTCTACCCCACGGATAATTAAACCAACGGCCTGCCCGGAACTTTCCAGAAAGATATTGCCCTGAATATAGGCAGAGGCGCCTTTTACATGTTCCAGCGTTTTGATCTGATCTTTTAGTTCTTGATAATCACGAATGCCGGTTTCTTTCTCGATCATGACATGCGGCGTGGTTCCGATAATCTGTTCACGAAGATTGTTGCCAAAACCTTCCATGATACCGATAACTAAAATTAATGCCATGACACCGATCGCGACACCGGCGGTGGAAATAAAATTCAGGAACGCTAGAAAGCCTCCCTTTTTTTCTGTCAAATAACGGTAACTAATCCAGTTTTCATAATTCATAGGTTACGCTTCTTTGACTTCCGTCTCCGTCTGATCATCTTTAGCGTGGTGTTCAACAGGTTTCATAAGCGGAAACAATATGACATCCCGGATGGATGGAGAATTCGTCAACAGCGTAACCAAACGGTCAATTCCGATACCTAAACCTCCAGCCGGCGGCATGCCGTATTCCAGCGCATGGAGAAAGTCTTCATCAATATTACGATTTCCAGTCTCCACATCATCTTCAAGATCTTCTTACAAACGTCGACGCTGTTCTTGCGGATCATTTAACTCTG
>JAGQKQ010000118.1 GCA_020430005.1 Candidatus Omnitrophota bacterium | reverse complement strand
TGCTTCTCAGCCCAAAGAGTCTGTCTATAATGAATCTTCCATGGCTCCTGAGCCGCAGGGAAGGGAAAAGTTTATTAATAAGAAGTATGACACTCAGGAAGAATTTTATAATGCCGTTAGGGGGTTGTGTGAGTATGACAATCAGAACCAGGGTAATAAACCTCCGCGAGCCCAAAGATTTTTTGATTGTGAATGTGTAGAAGATCACATTAAAACCGTTACGGCTAAACAACCGAAGATGACCCTGGATCATGTTTGGTATTGGAGGACTATAAAAGAATCTTCCTGTGGTCAGGCAACCGGATATCAAAAATCTCAGCGGCAAAAACAACAAGCAACCCAGCAGCAAAATAAGGAAGATTTTCCGGAAAAAATATATGGTTTATGTAGGAATGACGAACGATTTAAAGGTAATTATCATTGTGATCAGCTAAAAGGGTTAGCTGAGGATTTTCCCGCCAAGGGTAACTCAGAGGATGACATCCTTTTTTGGCAAAGTGTTAAGGGACATCCAGAGGTATTAGATAAAGAAAGTCTTTTGAAGACAGGAGAAGAAAAATGTAAATCTTTGCCTTTGAAGGGTGTTGATTGTTCTTGTTATGCAGAAATATATTTCGAAATGTTTGCTAAAACGCATAATGACTATGAAGCGCAGCTCGGTTCCTCAAATCCTGCGGCCCAGCAATGTCGGAAAATAGCAGGTATGGAAGCTTTTCAAAAGGAATGAAACCAAACAAAGTATTAATCATCGTAACCAATCATTCGAAGTATCCCAGCCGAACGGATACAACGGGTCTTTGGGTGACAGAGCTCACACACTTTTACGACATTGTAAAAGAAGCCGGTTTTGAGATGGACTTTGCCAGTCCGCAGGGCGGAACAACCCCTCTGGATGAACGCAGTCTGGGTTGGTTATACATGGACAAATCAGCCAAGGCGCATCTTAATGATTCCTCTTTTATGGAGAAGTTAAATAACACGAAAGCCGCGGCGGACGTGAATCCCTCCGAATACATCGCTATTTATTTTACGGGCGGCCACGGGACCATGTGGGATTTCCGTGATCATCCGGCGTTAAAAAAAGTGGCAGAGCAAATTTATAGTCAGGGAGGTTATGTTACCTCTGTTTGTCATGGAGCGGCTGGTTTGTTGAGTTTAACTCTTCCCGATGGAAAGCCTTTAATCGCCGGCAAGAAGCTGACCGGATTTTCCAATACGGAAGAGCGTCTGGCAGGATTAAGAAATGAAGTTCCGTTCTTTTTAGAAGATGAACTGGTCGCTTTGGGCGCCGATTACCAGAAAGCATTGCTTCCGTTTACTTCTTACACGGTCGTAGATGACCGCCTTGTCACCGGGCAGAATTTTAATTCCAGCAAAACCGTTGCGAAGGCGCTTTTGAATGCGATAAAAGAAAAGTAAGCGTGTACATGCTTAATGATGATTTAAAATCCATTTCGAAGCGGTTTACCGGAAAAGGGGTTTTTCCTTATCAGATGGCCTTTACTTTGTTGCTTCCTTTTCGTAATCTTTTTCTTTCGCCCAAGACGCTAATCGAGAGGCTTGATTTAAATCGCAATCATACGGTTCTTGAAATTGGTCCAGGACCGGGATATTTTAGCCTTGCGGTGGCGAAAGCTCTTTCCCAAGGGGTGCTTTATCTTTTTGATATTCAGCAGGAAATGCTCAATTACGCGCGGCAACGTCTGGAAAGACGCAGCCAGTCCAATGTTCAATATTATCAGGCAAGTGGTGCCAATTTTCCTTTTGAGGACAATGTTTTTGACAGGATCTTTCTGGTTACGGTCCTTGGGGAGGTAGAAAATCGGGAAACTTACATTCGGGAAATGGCGAGAACGCTTAAAAACGACGGCTTCGTATCCGTTTCTGAACTTAAAGGCGATCCGGATCGATTAACGGAAAACGAACTGACCGCGCTTTTTCAAGCCGCCGGGTTCGAGTGCTGCCGCAAATACGAAACCTTTTGGGGATTGACGATCAATTATAAGAAGAAAGGGTATGGCGGTACTGACGGGGCATAACCTGTCCCTAAAGTTACTCTGTCCCTTTCTCTTTCTCCGCTAATGAAAAAAATTTATATTTTTCTACTCACATTATTGGCGATTTCTACACTGACAAAATTATTTTTCATAGAACTGTATGAACAGCATGATCCTACAGTCTACTTGGCCCTTAAAAAGGCGCCTTCATTTCAGAGTAGTGCGATAATTACAAGCTTTCACGAAAAGCAAAAATATATTTTGTTGATTCAGGATGAGAATTTTTTCTTAGGTGAGGAAATATATTTGTTCGTTACTAATCCGAGATGGTTAATTTTATTGCTTGTTTTATTCCTGCTGGTAACCCTAAGAAAATGCCGAGTAATCAGGGGGGTAATCAGGGGACATGTACCTAACTGTAATCAGGGGGCATGTGCCTAACTAATGGAATTCGGTACGTGTCCCCGAAAATCAAATTCTATATTATAGGCACAGATGATGGTCACTTACACTCAATTGACAAATGAAAAGATTATATGCTAATTAAAGAAGAAGGTGCTAGGCACCAAGAAGGGGCGGATTGGCCAGAAATAGCCCTCTTATTGCATTTCCTGCCGATTGATTGTATAATTCCACCATTATCCTTATCCCTACGAAAGCGGCATTGAGACAGGAATTCATGGCTAAAATTATCCGAAATGCTAATATTTTATTGGTTAAAGATGTCAAGAAATCGGCGGCTTATTTTGTAGAGAAATGCGGTTTTAAAGATCCGACGTTTCACGGTGAGAATGAAACCTTTTGTATGCTGCTCCGGGATTGTGCGGAATTGATGTTAAGTCAGGCTCCGGAAGGGCACACTATTGTTCCTTATTGGAAAGTTAACGATCAGTTGTGGAACATCTATTATTGGGTTGATGATGTTGAGATGCTTTATCAAGAAATGAAAAACGCCGGGGCAATGATTGATTACGAACTATGCGACCAGCCATGGGGTTGTCGGGAGTTCGGCATCCAGGATCTGGATGGGCATGACATCGCCTTTGGGCAGGATATGGGATAATTAGGTACGTGTCCCTGGAATTTCCTGGAATCTTTGGAATTTTGGAGAGGGATAAAGTAAGAGAAGGGCATGGTCTGCCCCTAAAGTTACTCTGTCCCCTTTACAGGAATAATAATTATGATTAAAAACGCTGTAAAAGAAACATTAATTTTAATACTGTTATTTTCAACATCCACAGCCTCAGCTCAAGTATTTTTACTATCTGACATCAAAGAAAAGCATATTGAAAAAAGCCTTTCCTCAAAGTGGAACGTTAAAAGTATTAAAACCGTTTCTGCTCCAAAAGGATGGAGGCGGGTTTCCGGGAAAGACGGCATCCAGATAAACCTGCAGCGTGAACCGCATTCAAACGGGCCCACGCTTCAAAAAAACGGAGACTACGCCGTCAATATTCCATCTTATTATCTCTGTTTGATGCCAAAAGATTTTATCGGTCAAGTCGGCAGTACTGATACTATATTTGAAAAAGGAACTATTATCTATTCTCCCACGCTTAATATAGCAGGCATACTTATTTTAAATTTTGAGGGAGAAAGTAATGATTTTTATGTTTTTTCATCAGGAAAGGAAGAGGAATTAACATTACCACTCGAACTTGCAACGGAAATAATTGAAAATACAAAAAAAGAGTTAAACAATTCCGAGAAGAGGGCGGAGTAAGAAAAGGGAGATGGTGACGTTCACGCAGGTAATCAGGGGACATGTGCCTAACTAATAGAATTCGGTACGTGTCCCCGGAATTTCCGACGAAAGGGTCTGTGAAATGAAAAATGTATTCGTCGAGACGTATGGATGACCATTGGCTAACAAAAAGGAGCACCATGCTCAAAATTGCTGAAAATTTACTAAACTGGCCTAAAATTATTTAGACATATTCAAGAACAAAGGAGATTATTATGGCCGCAAAATATCCTCCATATGTTAACGCTTATGGAAACATTTCTAAACTTTTTGAAGAAATAAAAAAAGCTTCTGTACCAGCAAAATTTACAAATAATTTTTTACAAACCGTATTAGGATTGAAATCCACCAGCTATCGAGCAATGATTCCTCTGTTAAAAAAACTTGGATTCATTGATCAATCAAATGTCCCGCTAAAAGCCTATAAAGATTTCCGAGACAATAGCGTATCTAAAAAAGTAATGGCCGATTGTATCCGAAGGGCTTACGCAGACTTATTTCAAGCTAATGAGTTTGCGTATAAATTAAAGAAAAGCGAGATTACTGAAAAGTTATCTACGATAACTGGTACTGCAAAAGATGATAAAAACATACCGAGCGTTGCTGGCACATTTGTTGAATTATGTAAATATGCAGATTTTGAAAGTAAACCTGATAAACCAAAAGGTAACCCTGACCCAGAGGAACAAAAGCGGCCAAAACAGCCTGATCAAAATCTAGATTTACAAAACAATAAAAGTAATGAAACTGTAAAAAAAATTGGGCTTTCGTATACTATTAATTTAAACCTTCCTGCAACTACAGAGATTGAAGTCTATAATTCAATTTTTAAAAGCCTAAAAGAACATATCTTATATGAAGAATAACAACATTGATAAAAATTTAAAATTGTTTGCTATGCAAAACCTTCTTTTAGAGAACGATCTAGCTCGTTTAGAAGAGTCTGGAATAGAACTAGAGCACATAAGATCTATTCGAAAAGATGATCTTGTAGATGTTGAGTTATTTGATGGAGATATATTGAAGGACGCAAAAAGGATGGCAGATTTTTATGTCCTTTTTTATTCTTTAGAAAACACCATTCGAAGACTAATTAAGGAAAGGCTTTATGACGCCCATGGTGCTAACTGGTGGGAAATTGCGATTCCAGCCCAAGTTAAAAATGCAGTAAAAGACAAACAAGATCAAGAAAAAGATACTGTATTGGCAATTAGATCAGAAGACCCGTTATCATATACCAATTTTGGTGAATTAATTGTAATCTTTGAAGCTCAATGGGATAACTTTTCAGATACAATTCGTAGCAAAAAGGCAATGAAACAAACACTATCTCAATTCAACCAAATTAGAAATGTAATTGCTCATAGTTGCACACTTGATGATAATGATATGACTAGGATGAAACTTTTAATTCAAGATTGGCTTAACATACAAACTTAATATATCCATTGAACGAATATGACAAAAGGGACGGCATAATATTTATTGGAACATACTATGATTAATGCGGTTACAAAAAAGAAAATTTTCATAGAGACTTATGGATGTTGAAAAGGTACTATTGCGTAAGACAATGAAAACCATCGCCGAAGCGCTGACGAATATTGAAGAAAACTAGTATTTTGAATTAATTACATAAATTGTCGTAACGTTTAATGCTACGATTGACACAATTCTTTTCATCTGATATGGTAATCAATCTATGAAATATATCCGAAAAAATAAAATTCTCTTTAGTTTGTTACTGACCGCCGTTTTGGGCCTTATGGTATTTTCTATCGGTGGAGAGTACCTGCATAACGCAATCCACCACCATGAACAGGGAACAGAGCAAACATGCCCGTATTTTCATTTTCTCGTTCAGGCATTTATTGCCATTGTTATTATCTTAACTACACTAAAACTACAGCTTCAAATTCGTTTTGCTAGTTTTTACAATTTTATATATTCACAAATTTTCCGCATTACTGTCCATCCCCGCGGACCTCCACTTTTCGCATAAAAACCAAAACAATTTCACTTTTATTATCAAATACCCGTAATGTTTTAATGGGTTAATTGTGTATTGGAGGTCTTTTATGAGGAAATTTATACTCATTATATGTATATTTTTATTTAC
>JAGQKQ010000117.1 GCA_020430005.1 Candidatus Omnitrophota bacterium | reverse complement strand
TCCGGAGGCGCTTTGGCGAATATGACGGTTTTTTCTTTGGGGATTATGCCGTATATTTCCGCGTCGATTATTATGCAACTTTTAACAGCGGCGATTCCGGCGTTGGAAAAGTTAGCTAAAGAAGGACAAACCGGTTATCAAAAAATTAATCAGTACACGCGTTATGGAACACTTGTTCTGGCTTCTGTGCAATCTTTTTTCATTGCGCTATGGCTGGAAAATCCTGCTTCTTTTCAGGGGATTCAAATTGTGAGTGATCCGGGTTGGGGATTTCGTTTTGTCACGGTTGTTACATTAACAACAGGAACGTTATTATTGATGTGGCTGGGTGAACAAATTCAGGAAAAAGGTATTGGTAACGGGATTTCTCTTATTATTACGGCGGGTATTATTTCGGCAGCTCCGGGAGCAATTAGTCAGTTAAGCGGACTTATGACAAGTCGTGATGGAGCGGTCGCTCAGGTTCAACCATTGACGCTTTTATTGATGATCGCCTTTTTGATTGGCGTTATTATTTCGATTACTCTTATTACGCAGGCACAGCGTAAAATACCTGTCCAATACGCACGGCGGGTGGTAGGACGAAAGATGTATGGCGGACAAAGTACATATATTCCGTTGAAAGTTGATACATCCGGAGTTATTGCGATTATCTTTGCGCAGTCGATCATTTTATTTCCGGCGACATTGGCCGGTTTTATTCCGAATGAAGGATTTAAAACTTTGGCGGCCTATATGTCCCGTGGAAATGCCTTATATTATTCTGTTTATGGTCTCTTAATTGTTTTCTTCTGCTATTTTTATACAGCGATTGTTTTTAATCCGGTTGACGTTGCAGAAAATATGAAAAAGCATGGTGGTTTTATTCCAGGTGTTCGTCCGGGGGCCAATACAGCGGACTATTTAGATTTTGTTATGACGCGTATCACATTAGCGGGCGCGTTATTTATTTGTGCGATTGCGATTATGCCTGATGCTATTATGGCTGCTTTTAAGGTGCCTTATCTTGTGGCCTCATTCTTTGGGGGCACAGGGATTTTGATTATCGTCGGGGTTATGTTGGACACCATGAAGCAGATTGAATCCCATTTGGTTATGCGGCATTACGACGGATTTATGAAATCAGGTAAGCTGAAAGGGCGAAGATGAGGCTAGTCCTTTTAGGACCTCCTGGTGCTGGAAAAGGAAGCGTTGCAGCGTTATTGAAAAAAAATTTTAGTGTTGTTCATATATCAACAGGGGATCTTCTTCGGGATGAAATTAAAGAAGGTTCTCCTTTGGGAAAAGAAGCAAAAAGTTATATTGATAACGGCAATCTTGTTCCGGACGAGGTTGTTATTAAGCTCATTGAAAATAAAATAAAGACTGATGACCAAATAAAAAATGGTTATTTGTTTGATGGTTTTCCTCGAACAAAAAATCAGGCTAAAGGGTTAGATGAGATTTTAGAAAAGATCGGTAAGCCGATCGAAGCTGTTTTTTATATGGAAACAGCGGCAGATTTAATACTAATGCGATTGACGGGAAGGCGAATTTGTCGGGATTGCGGGGCTGTCTATCACATTCATAGACATCCGCCCAAAAAAGAAGGTGTATGCGATCAATGTAGTGGAACAGATCTTTACCAAAGGTCAGATGACAAGGAAGAAACGATTAAGAATCGCCTGGATGTTTATTTAGAAAATACATTGCCCATTGTTGATTATTACGAAGCCAAAGGAATACTTAATAAAATTGATGGGGGATTAGAATCAGAGGAGCTGGAGGCTATCATAGCCAAAACGTGTCATGCAAGCTGAAGGCAATATCACCATTAAGAATTCAAATGAGTTACAAGTGCTTCGCGAAGCCGGAAAAATTCTGGCATCTATTATAGAAGAAGTAAAAAGCTCTTTAAAAGCCGGAATGACAACCAAAGATGTTGATAGCATCGCTGAGGGATTGATTGGTAAGCAAAACGTTAAGCCTGCATTTAAAGGTTATCGAGGCTTTCCTGGTTGTGTCTGTATGTCTGTTAATGACGAGGTTGTTCATGGCATACCGTCAGATCGCGTTATTAATGAAGGCGATATTGTCAGTCTGGATGTTGGTATTATTTATAAAGACTATTATTCCGATACAGCTGTAACGGTTGGTATTGGACAGATTGGTCCTGAATTAAAAAAGCTTTTAGATGTTACCCGGGAATCACTTTATAAGGGCATTGAACAGGCTCAAGTTGGAAACCATCTATCGGATATTTCTAATGCTGTTCAAAAGCATGTAGAGGCAAATCATTTTTCGGTTGTTCGTCAATTTGTCGGTCATGGAATCGGGCGAAATCTTCACGAAGATCCGGAAATACCGAATTTTGGTCCTTCGGGACACGGACCGATTTTAAAAGAAGGTATGGTATTTGCCATTGAACCGATGGTAAATATCGGTAAAGCCCGCACAAAAATTTTAGACGACGGTTGGACCGTTGCGACGGAAGATGGAAAGCCTTCCGCACACTTTGAACACTGTGTGGCGATTTTAAAAACAGGACCGGAGATTTTAACAACGGTATAAATATGGCAAAAGAAGACTTAATTGAAGTTGAAGGAGTCGTCAAAGAAGCGTTACCGAACGCCAAGTTTAAAGTTGAACTTGAAAATGGCCATATTGTTGAAGCCCATATTTCCGGAAAAATTAGAATGCATTTTATTCGCATTCTTCCCGGAGACGCTGTTAAAGTAGAACTTTCGCCTTATGATTTATCAAAAGGCCGAATTACATATAGAACAAAATAGGAGCGCGCGCAGGCGCGATGAGAGATTATGAAAGTAAAATCATCAGTTAAAAGAATTTGCAGTAATTGTAAGATTGTAAGACGTAAAGGTGTCGTGCGGGTAATCTGTACGAATCCAAAACATAAGCAAAGACAAGGATAATGTTATGCCAAGAATTTTAGGTGTTGATATTCCAAGAGAGAAAAGAATTGAAGCGTCGCTTCCGTACATTTATGGAATTGGTCCTTTTCAGGCACGTAAGATTTTAGATGAAGCGAATATTGATTATGACCGACGGGCCAAGGATTTAACGGATGAAGAAATTGCCAGAATCACAACAATTGTGCAGAACAATTATGTGACTGAGGGAGACCTTCGTCGGGAAATCAGTCAAAATGTGAAGCGTCATATTGAAATCGGGACTTATAGAGGTCTACGCCACCGTCGTGGTCTTCCTGTAAGAGGACAAAGAACAAAAACAAATTCGCGTACACGCAAAGGTAAAAAACCAAGTATAGGCGGTAAGAAAAAATAAGAGGATTTTTAGGAAAATACTATGGCCAAGCAAAAAAAACAACAGCAAGTTAGTAAAACAAAAAAAGATAAAGCGAAAAAGCGTGCATTAAAGGGAATTACAGCGGGTATAGCGCATATTCAAGCAACTTTTAATAATACCGTTGTAACAATTGCTGACAAAGAAGGTAATGTGATTGTTTGGGCGACACCGGGAATGGTTGGTTTTAACGGTTCGAGAAAATCAACACCGTTTGCGGCTCAGGTAGCGGCTTCTGAAGCGGCCCGGCGAGCGAAAGATTTGGGATTAAAAACTGTTGAAGTTCTAGTTAAAGGACCGGGATCCGGACGTGAATCGGCAATCCGAGGTCTTCAAGCTAACGGTTTACAGGTGACATCCATTAGAGATGTAACACCGTTGCCACATAATGGTTGCCGTCCCAGAAAAAAACGGCGTGTGTAAAAATTCTTAAGAAAGGTACATTAATAGATGGCAAGATATACCGGACCAAGATTCAGATTATGTAGGCGAGAAGGTGTTAATCTTTTTGGAAACAAAAAATTTGACATCGAAAAGCGCCCTTATCCACCGGGACAGCACGGTAATGACAGACGGATGAAACTGTCTGATTATGGTTTGCAGTTGCGGGAAAAACAAAAAGTGAAAAGAATTTATGGAGTTCTAGAGCGTCAGTTCCGTCGATATTACGAAAAAGCAGCTCGCTCAAAAGGCGTAACAGGTAGTTTTCTTTTGCAACTCTTAGAGCGCCGTTTGGATAATGTTATTTATCGATTGGGTTTTGCTACAACGCGGCCGCAGGCTCGTCAAATTGTCAGCCATGGTATGGTTCAGGTTAATGGGCGTCGTGTTAATATTCCTTCATTCTTGGTGAAAGAGGGTGAAGAAATTACATTGGCTATTAAAGATAAGTCCAAGAAATACATTGACGGAAATATTGAAGCAAACGAAGAACGTCCTGTTCCGGCTTGGCTAAATGTGGATGTTAAGAATTATAAAGCGACCGTTGTTAAATTGCCTCAGCGTGATGATGTTCAGTTTCCGATTAATGAGCAGCTTATCGTTGAGCTTTATTCAAAATAACGCTTTAACATTCTGCTATCAGAGAATTTTAATATAGATAAAATCTTAAAAGGGACAAAGAACAGACGTTCCTAAATTTAAGTCTCATTCAAGGAGGAGAACATGGGAGTTAAATGGCGCGATTTTCAGATGCCAAAAAGGCTAGATTGTGATGAATCAACTTATACAGAAACGTATGGTAAGTTTGTGGCTGAACCGTTTGAAAGAGGTTACGGTGTTACATTAGGAAACTCCTTAAGACGTGTTTTATTATCTTCCATTGAGGGTAGTGCGGTTACATCTATAAAGGTAGATGGAGCACATCATGAATTTTCTACAGTCTCGGGTGTTATGGAGTCTGTTTCGGAAATAATTTTAAATCTTAAGCAATTGGTTGTACGTTCCCACTCTAAAGTTCCGAAATTGATTTATATCAAAGCGGAAAAGAAAGGTGAGATCCGGGCTAAAGACATTATCGCCGATGAAACAATTGAGATTTTGAATCCAGATTTATATATTGCTACATTATCTCGGGATACGCATTTCTATGTAGAGATGGAAGTTTCTCGCGGCCGTGGATATGTTCCGGCTGACTTAAATAAAAAAGACTCAGGTGTCGTTGATGCTATTGCCATCGACTCGATTTTTACACCAATTAAAAAGGTTAATTTTGAAGTAGAAAATACGCGGGTTGGACAGCGTACAGACTACGACAAAGTTGTTCTGGAAATTTGGACAAATGGTGGAATTAGCCCGAAAGAAGCTCTTCTTTACGGAGCGAATATTCTTCAGCGCCATTTGGATGTGTTTGTTAGTTACGGACAGCTTCCTGAAGAAGATGAAGAGGAAGAAGAAGTTTCTGCAGAAGAACAAGAACTATATGAAAAACTAAGACTGCCGATTTCGGAATTGGAACTTTCTGTTCGAAGTGCCAACTGTCTGAAAGACGCAAACATTAAAACCATTGCCGAACTTGTCAAGAAACCGGAATCCGAGCTTTTGAACTTCCGCAACTTCGGTAAAAAATCGCTTGTTGAAATCGAAGAACTGCTGCAAGACAAAGGTTTGACCTTCGGCATGGATTTGACCAAGTACAAATTAGACGAAGAGTAATTTTCATACCGAATCAGGCGTGATAAAACCTATCACGCCTGATTCATTTTCATCCATATTCTTAACAAGCGTAGTAACCGTAGAGCAGAGTACTTCCGTTTTCCTCTAGCCCCGGTGCTGCCACCTAATTAGGTACCTTATCATGCGTCACGGAGACAAGATTAACAACTTAGGGCGTACTGCAGCCCACCGCCGCGCAATGCTGGCCAACATGGCCATCGCGCTGATTGAACACAAACGCATTACAACAACCCTGGCAAAAGCCAAAGCCTTGCGGCGGTATGTTGAGCCGTTGAGCACCAAAGCAAATAATAACACAACGCATTCTCGCCGTGTTGTTTTTAGTTACCTTCAAAACAAAGAGGCCATCAAAGAACTCTTCGGTACAGTTGCCGATAAAATCGGCGACCGTCCAGGCGGTTATGTGCGCGTAATCAAACTTGGCTTTCGCCGGGGCGATG
>JAGQKQ010000116.1 GCA_020430005.1 Candidatus Omnitrophota bacterium | reverse complement strand
AATCCAATTGTAATGTCCGTCACAAGACAAAATATCGACCTTTTGATCTTGCTGACGTTCCACATCGTAACAGTACCGCTCTCCCGCGATATAATTTTCTGATGGCAAAAGAAATTTCACAAAGTTAAAACTATTCCCCACCCGTTTCGGAATAAATCCATAAAGTTCATACTGCGGACGAGTTAGCGCCACATAAACATTATTAAGCTCTGTCATCAGCGCTTTTTTATATTCCTCCGCATAGATTTGATACAAATCGTCCGAAAAGGGATAATATTTATTTTTTAGTTTCGCCAGATGGATACCATCACCGGCATGCCGAAGAACATAGGATTGCTTGTTATCCGAAGAATATCCCACCTGAATATCCATTCCCAGGTAAGGCAGGATCACGACGGGAAATTCTAGTCCTTTAGATTTATGAATCGTTAACACTTTTACCGCATCGGCGTCGGCTGTCTGGACAAAAAGGCTCTCGCCCTGACTGTTTTCAAAGTAATCCAGAAAAGCCGTGATATCGGCATGCTCCTCTTCTTCATTTTTAATCATCTCCAGAAAATGCATAAAAAAGCCCTGATACTGCGGAAAGTTTTTCCATATGGTATAGCGGGTATAAAAACTCACCACTAATTCGTACAATGGATACAGCCCAACATTATCAAAGAATTCTTCAACAAATGTTTTCCAAACATCGGGAAAACGGTCACGGAATTCCCGATACACATACACGTCATTTTCGTGACGCATTTTGTCGCGTAAAGAGAAAACAAAGGTATGCATGTCTTCCGATGGTAAACCTGTCGCCCGGGAAAAAACATCCCCGAGAATAAAGTCGACGAAGGCGACATTATCAATTGGTGAACTTAGAAACCGCAGAAAGGAAACGATCTCCACAATCAGATGGTTTTCTTTAACATTACTTGTGCGTTCACTATCAACCTGAATGTTTTCTTGCAGAAGCCAGCCGGTGATTTCCTCAATTTCTTTATTGCCACGGGTTAAAATGGCGATGTCTTTGTAATGAAAGCGCTCTTTCAATTCTTTAATGAGGTGAATGATTTTTCCGCGGAGATAATCATCGCGTTCCGCTTTCTTCTCAATATCCACATATTCCATCCTGACATATCCTTTGGAATACTCTTCCCGGTGAGATTGGCACGCGGAACCGAACACATTTCCCAGCTCTTCATAGTCTGTCTCATGGAACACAACCGGATTCTTTTTCTTCTTTTGTTCCTCGTAATTCTGTTTTTCTTCAATAAACCGGCGGAGATTATTCATATCAAAAACCGTATTATTAAAATGAATAATCTCTTTGTGACTGCGCCAGTTCTTGGATAAATATTCCGTGTTGACATTAAATGCTCCAAAGGCGGCTTTAACATCTTCGAAAAGAGCGGCCTCTCCCCCGCGGAAACCGTAAATGGCCTGCTTTTTATCACCGACATAGAATAGCGACCCGCCGCTGGACAGCCCCTCCTCCACCATCGCCCTTAAGTTATACCATTGCAGATAACTTGTATCCTGAAACTCATCAATAAGATAATGGTGAAAACGTGTGGCCAGACGGTAATACAATTCTTCCACCGTGACCTGTTCTTCATCAAAAAGCGCGGCCGCCCGTTTATTCAATTCATTAAGAAACAACACATCATCACGGGAAGCCGTCTGGTAGAAAATATTTAAAGTCTGCTGATAAATCGCCAGGTATGGATTAAACAGTGAAGCGGATTCCTGTTCGCATAACTGACGAATACCCCGTCGGATTTTCTCCCACAGCCCCTGCAGGTTATTGGAAACCTCTGTATTTTTCTTTACAGGAACAAACTCCCGGGCAAAATAATCTGAAAGACTATCGATATCAAAACTTTTCTCATGATCCTTGAGAAATTTTTCCAGACTTTTCAGAAAACGCGCGTCTGTTCCCTCCGGCAATTCTTCCTTCAATGATTTAATATCCGCCAAAATAATAGATTTCTTTTTGATAATCTCCCGCGAACTAATCACGCTCGTGACAAAATCATCACCATAAGAACTGTTTTGGGAAAATAACATACTGATGATCGAAAGGATATCATCTTTAGGAAACCAGCCTGTACGGTTTTCCAGATAAAGATAATGATGCAGAAATTCTTCAAACAAACCCGACAAATCTTTATTTTCGGCCGCCTGATCAATCAATTGATCCAGACTGTATAATAAATATTCTTGAACATTGGTTTTAATTTTGAAGTTCGCGGTAACACCCAGTTTAAATGCGCATCCGGATAATAAAGCGTTAATAAATTTATCAATCGTCTGCACCTGAAAAAAATTATAACTGCGGATGATGTCTTCCATGACCGCGTAAGCTTTTTTCTGCGCTTCCGGCAAACTGATCCCCAACGGATTGATTATGTCCTCCACTTGCCAGGCCGGCATTTGACCAAGGGCAATACTTTTCAAGAATTCCAGAATCCGCTCTTTCATTTCAAACGAAGCTTTATTAGTAAAGGTAATAGCCAGAATCTGCCGGATGGGAACCTGATCTAACGGAAGCGCGGGATTCAGCAGTAATTGAACATAACGTTTGGCTAAGGCGTAGGTTTTTCCGCTTCCCGCGGAAGCCTCCACTACCCGAACTTCAGGGAGTTCAAAAAGAGGTTGTGTTGTGAGTTTGGTTATTGTTTTATTCAATGGTTATCCCGGATATGAAGAAAATTACGATTACGATAAATGTTTTTATTATACATCATTTCGGCAATTTCTACATAAAACCATCAAAAGGCTGTTTCTGAAAAAAAACACCGCCTTTTGACCAATAATATGGTCATAACATATTAACTGTCAAATATTTATGTTCCTTTGCAATTCCAGGAAATCAGTGTATAGTTGAAGTATGAAACGAACTCTCTGGATATTTTTAATTTTTGCCTTTATAGCAGCCGGCTGTCATCCGCTGAAAGGGTTTAATTATACGGAAAAAAATAGCCCCCGCTTTGCCGATTTCTCCATCGCGGCAAAACCGGCAGCCCATGATACGCTTATTATCGGCTCCTATAATATTAAACACGGGAAGAAAACCGCTAAGGCTATTAAAATCATTTTGAATGATGATCATCTGAAGCAGGCCGATATCTTGCTTCTACAGGAAATGACAGATCAATCCGCGCAGAAACTGGCTTCAAGCCTGGGATATAATTATGTTTATTACCCTTCCGCGATCCATCCCGTTCCCGATTCAGATTTGGGAAACGCGATTCTTTCGAAATGGCCTATTATCCATGATGAGAAACTTATCCTTCCTCACCTTGACCCGCAGATGTTGCAGCGCGTTGCTGTTATCGCGCATATCAATATCAATGGAACTATCATTGCCGTGTCGTCCGTACACATGGATATTTTTCTACAGCCCGAACAACGTGCGGAACAGGTTGAGAACATTATCAACGCGATACCCGCCACTATTGAAAATCAGATTATCGGCGGCGACTTTAATAGCGTAACAAACATTGTTAGAAACACCTTAATTGAAAACTTTGATCATCATGGGTATGCGCATGCCACCGACAAGGTACTATGGACTTATAAGCATTGGTATTTTTTTAACAAGAAAACTGTGCTGGATCACATTTTCACAAAAAACTGTATCGTGACCGATAGTGGTATGGTTAAAAACCGTTCGGCGAGCGATCATTTACCCGTCTGGGCGGAAATCAAATTACAGAATGATTCTACTTCTCCCGCACAAGAATTCGCGTCCGATTATTAGAACCTTCCGCTTTCAGAAAAACACCGTCCTTTTTCCTGAACCAGTATGTCCGGTGAAAAAACATCGAAGCCATCCCGACCGGCGCCCAATAAACCTTCACAGCCTCGACAGGCGAATTATTGACATTCACAAACTCTTCGCCCATTTTTTTCGCGACCATACGGTAAGTTGACAACGTGTCATTCCTGATCCCCCAAAATTCTCTTTTCTGATCATTTCTGATGACAAAATCCATAAGGCCTAATTTGGGATTAAAATAAAAAGGAAGCCCATCGACCGTTAAAGTCCGATTGATCGTCTCACCGTTTAATATGCCCGTAATGACAAACTGATCGCCATAGCGAATACCGGTATAATTGGTGACTGTCAATTTATCTGTAAATTTTACCCGCTGCGTTTCGTAACGAAAATCCAATTCATACTTTTCCTGGATACCTTCGTAATCAATCGTTACATCCTGTTTTGTATCCTGAAAATACCCAAGAACCATTTTGTATTCACTAATGTATTCTCCGGTTTTGGAATCATAGGTGTTATACACTAACGTTCTGGCAGGAGGATTTTCCTCGGCGGAAAGGCGGCTGGAAAAGAGTCCGCATAATAGGACTGTAAAAAAGAAGATGCTTAATGATAATTTTAGAAAACGCATAAATCCTGTCATTTTGACGGTTGATACAATTTGTCGGCAGTGACCTTTTTCCATCCCGCCAGTAATGTTCCGATTCTGGGACCGCATGTATCGGCGAATGTTTCAAACGTCAACTCATTGTTGTGGATGCTAAACGCATAATATCCCGAGTGAAGGCAGACTGTAAACATCTCTTCCCTTGCGTCCTCGAACTTAATATATTTGTTCAGGACAATATCGTAATGCCCCCAAATATCTTTTTGATTATCTCCATTATAATCTAAGGTGAATTGATTGTCATGCGTAAAGCTTATTGTGTGAGGGCCGAGCGCGGGGTCTTGAAAGCGCCATTGTCCCACAAGCTTGGCTTGCCGGGGAGAAAATGAAGCGCATCCCGTAAAGATAAGCGTTCCCAAAATAAAGATTAATCTCTTCGTCATCATTAGACGCTAAAACGAAAATAAATCACATCACCGTCCTGGACAGGATAATCTTTTCCTTCCAAGGTGACTTTATTTTTGGCCTGAACCTGGGCGTAAGATCCCAGTTCTTCCAAATCTTTATAGCGGTATGTTTCCGCACGAATGAAACCGCGTTCAATGTCTGTATGAATTTTTCCGGCGGCTTTAACGGCTGTGGTTCCTTTGGGAATAAGCCAGGCACGCGTTTCTGTATCCCCGGCTGTAAAAAAACAAACCAAATTCAAGAGTTCTCTTCCGGCCTTGGCCAGACGTCCCAAACCGGGCGTAGTGATACCGGCTTCTTCATAATAGGATGTACGTTCTTCTTCAGGAAGTTCAAGGATTTCGGCCTCAATCTTTGTGCATAACGAAATTAAGCCGGCCCCTTCCTGCTTTGCTCTTTCCGCCAGCGGTTTTACAATCTCAGCGGCATCATCACCTTCATCTGTATTGGCAACATACAGAATCGGTTTACCGGTTAAAAACTGAAACTCTTTTTTCATTTCGGCCGGAATATCCTGCAGACGTGCCGGCTTACCGTCATTAAAACCCTGAATGATCGCCTGCATCACGGCGACCTTGTCTTTATCTTCCTTCTTACCGGACTTAGCCGCTTTTTGATAACGGCCCAGAGCATTTTCGGCTTGTTGCAAATCCGACAATAGCAGCTCTGTTTCAATTATGTCGCAGGCCTGAATCGGATCCAGATCTCCCATCACATTAACAACATCATCGTCATGAAAACAACGGATCACATGGCAAATCGCATCGACCGCTCGAATATTTCCTAAAAATTTATTCCCGAGCCCTTCGCCCTGACTGGCTCCTTTTACCAAACCGGCGATATCAACGAAACGTATTCCGGCCGGAGTTATTTTCGCGCTGTTAAATTCCTCGGCCAAACGGGACAAACGCTCATCAGGTAAAGGCACAACACCGACATTTGGCTCAATCGTTGTAAAGGGAAAATTCTCTGCGGCAATACCCGCTCCCGTTAACGCATTAAAAAGTGAAGATTTCCCGACATTGGGCAAACCGACAATACCTATTTCCATGACTAACCTTTCTCAAAAATGATCAAAAC
>JAGQKQ010000115.1 GCA_020430005.1 Candidatus Omnitrophota bacterium | reverse complement strand
AGATCTTAGATCATAGAACTTTGAAAGAAGGAGAATAATATGAAAACAGAAGCTGTTCCTTTTGAAAAACAAATTTTTGTCTGCACAAATGATATGAAGGGTGAAAAGGTATGTTGCGGCGACCAAAATGGACCGGCCATTTTCCGGGCGTTACGTAATATTGCCAAACAACGCGGACTTCATCCGCGTATTCGTGTCGCCCAGGCGACCTGTTTAGGATATTGCGGTCAGGGATGTAATGTCATGGTGTATCCGGATAATGTGTGGCATACGCAAGTTACAGAGGAAGATGTAGAATTTTTGGCGAAAACATATCTTTCGATAGACTAAAAAAAGATAAAAAAATAAAGCAGGGGGAATAAATAACAGGTATACTTATACTAAAGCGGATATAACCTTAGTATTTTCAGAGGTATATATGAAATTACCACATTGAAACCAATGGAGGTGTTCAATGAGCATGTTCGATAAGAGTATCAGCGAAGAGGAAAAAGCTTCGCTGGAACTGGCCGAACAGTCCAGAGAAACAGAATGGCATCACCCAAGCTTCGCCCTGCAATTATTTCACGGTTTTCCCGATACATCTCTTATATGTCCTTTTCCTGAACAATCAGCCGAAGATAAAGCCAAAGGCGATGCGTTTGTGGCTCGTCTTAAAAAATTTCTTGAAGAAAATCTTGATCCCGCGGAAGTTGATAAAACCGGAACGATTCCTGAACATGTCTATAAAGGCCTTGCGGAATTAAAGGCCTTTGCCATAAAGATTCCCGAAGAATACGGTGGATTGGGAATGAGCCAGGTGAATTATAACCGGGCTATGCATTTGGTTTCCAGCTATTGTGCGTCCACGGCGGTTCTTTTATCCGCGCATCAAAGTATCGGTGTTCCTCAGCCATTAAAATTATTCGGAACAGAAGCGCAAAAGAAAAAATATCTGCCGATGTTTGGTAAAGGGGCTATTTCCGCGTTTGCCTTAACCGAACCGGAGGCGGGTTCGGATCCCCGCCGGATGACGACCACCGCCACGCCTACGGAAGATGGTAATTATTTTCTTATTAATGGTGATAAACTGTGGTGTACAAACGGTCTGATTGCGGATGTTATTGTTGTCATGGCCGTAACGCCGCCTAAAATTGTTCATGGAAAAGAGCATAAACAAATTACCGCTTTTATTGTGGAAACAGATACACCTGGTTTTGAGATCATTCATCGGTGTCAATTCCTGGGGCTTCATGGTATTCAAAACGGATTGATTCGTTTTAATAATGTTAAAGTTCCTAAAGAGAATATTATTTTAGGCGAGGGCGAAGGATTAAAACTGGCGTTGACAACATTAAACACCGGGCGGTTAACGTTGCCGGCAGCTTCTGTCGGGGTGGCCAAGTGGTGTTTGAATCTTTCCCGTCGGTGGTCTTTAGAGCGAGAGCAATGGGGCTCTAATGTCGGAAAACACGAAAGTGTCGCCTTAAAGCTGGCGAACATGGCCAGTGCCACGTTTGCTATGGCGGGGATGACATGGCTGACCTCATTTATGGCCGATGATAAAAAGAACGATATCCGGATTGAAGCGGCTATTGCGAAAAATTTCTGTACGGTGCAAAGCTGGTGGATTGTGGATGAGACTTTGCAGATCCGTGGAGGTCAGGGATATGAAAACGAATCCTCTTTGAAAGAACGCGGTGTGCACGGCTGGGGCGTGGAGCGGATGCTGCGGGATGTGCGGATTAACTTAATTATTGAAGGAACAACCGAAATTATGCATTTGTTTATTGCCCGTGAGGCGTTAGATCCGCATTTAAGTAAAGTGCAGGATTTGTTCAATCCGCGTGTTTCCGGAGGGCAGAAGCTTAAGAAATTATTCGCGATGATGGGATCGTATGCGTTGTGGTATCCACGGCTTTGGTTACCGGTTTTCTCATCATCAGATATCAGCCATCCGGTTTTGCGCAAACACATGGCGTATGTTAAATCGCGAAGCCGTCGTCTGGCCCGGAATGTGTTCCATAAAATGATGAAATACCAGAAAAAGCTGGCGACGAAGCAATCGGTATTAAACCGTGTAGTGGATATCGGTACGGAATTATTTGCGATGGCGTCCGCATGCTCTTATGCGGATCATCTTATCAAGAATGAAGAAGGAAAACAAAACGCGTTGGAGTTGGCCGATTTGTATTGTAACAATGCCCGTACGCGTATTGAGAATATCTTTAGAGGGGCCGGAACAAATACAGACCGTCAATCTTTAAGCGTTGCGAAGAAGATTCTGGCCGACGAATTTTTGTGGATGGAAGATGAAATTATTATACCTGACTAAAGGGAGAGTTAAGATATAAGAGGTAAGAGGTAGGTAAAGATTTTTCGGAAATACCTTAATTCTTACCTCTTATAACTTACAACTATAGTATGAGTGGGATATCGTCATTTCTTAACTGCTTTAACTTTGTTCGTCAAATTCCCGTCTTTAGTTCTCTAAACTGGTTTGATCACCAGAGAATTGCCCGTAAGGCCATTATCGTTGAATATAAAAAAGGGGATATCATTGCGCGTCAGGATAGTCCACCGGATTATTTTTATTGTCTTATTTCCGGCCGATTACAGGCCTATAGTGAATTGAATGAAATTAAGGATAATATTGAATTTATTCACCGTGGCATGCATTTTGGGATTATCTCTCTTTTGACGGGAGAAAACCATTCTCTTACCTTTGAAGCGATCAATGATTCGGTCGTGCTTCAGATTCCCAAAACAGAATTTGAAAGACTGTTAAAGTCCATGCCTCAACTGGCGATTGAATTGAGTCAGAATCTTTCTCAGCGTGTCCGTCGTAATGTAACGGGGAAGAAGACAATCTTTCAAAGTACGATTATCAGTATTTACAGTCCTGTCACCGGAACAGGAAGCTCCACTTACGCGGCTAATCTGGCTTTGTCTTTACAAAAAGAAACCAATAAGAAAATTATTTTTGTCAGTATCCATCCGAGCGTCCGTTCCACGGAAGATCCATCCGTTGACAGCCGCGCGACCCAGGCTTCACTGGAATGGAAAACTCCGCCCGTTTCGGTTACTGAAATTGTCGGGGATCATGAACGGATTATGCAGAGTGTTATTAAAAATGATTTACCTATTGATTTGCTGAATGTTTATTTTGAAAAGGATGATGAGGCGGCCAAAAAGCAGATCAGTCCTTTAGTCAGTGCTCTGGTCGGGGATTATCATTATGTCGTGGTTGATTTGCCGAATCATATGGATGAAAAGGTCATCACGACGTTAACCCAATCCGATCAGGTTCACCTTTTGGTGACAGATAAGAAAAAAGATTTGGGAATGGTCCGTCGGGTTATTGATCAGCTGGAATTGAATTTAAAAGAGAAGTTTCGGGCGGAAGCGATCAAAGTTATTATCAGGGCGCATCACGAGCGGATGTATTTAACATTTGAAGAGATTGATAAATCCATCGATTATAGCGTTTACACAAGTCTGCCGAGTGTTCAGCGCGAAGATTTAAAAGAATCGCTGCCATCGAATACCTTAATGTTTATGCAATGCCAGGAGTCCAGCGAATATTGCAAAACCGTTCGAAGAATTGCTCGTGAGATTGGTGGTGTTCGTGTCGGGCTGGTCCTCGGTGGAGGGGCCGCGCTGGGTGTCGCGCATATCGGTGTGATTAGAGTTCTGGAAAGAGAAAATATTCCGGTGGATATGGTTGTCGGTAGTAGTATGGGAGCTTTGGTGGCGGCTATCTGGTGCAGTGGTAAAAACGCGGCTGAGCTGGAGCTTGTTGCCCGGGAATTCGAGAAGAAACTTAATATGTTGAAGTTGTTTGATCCGGTGATCCCTATATCGGGATTAATCGGAGGACGGTTGATTAAACGCTGGCTGAGAAAACATCTCGGTGATAAGACATTTTACAGTTCTACGATTCCGTTGAAAATTATTACCTATGATCTAATCCGACGGGAAGAGGTTGTTGTCGATAGCGGTTCACTGGTTGATGCTGTGCGTAAAAGTGTGGCCATTCCGGGAGTTATCACGCCGGTGAAAGTCGGTGATCAGGTCTTGATTGACGGCGGTGTTCTCAATCCTTTGCCGACCAATGTCTGTGCGTCCCGCGGGATCAATAAAATTATCGCGGTCAATGTGTTGCAAAGCCCGGAAGATTGCTCTGAAGGGTTTGACATTGTCAAACGTGAGCTTGAGGAAAAGGCGAAGAAAAGTTTTTGGAGGAGTCCGTTAGGTTATATTGGTTTTCGAATTAATAGAGGTCTGATGAGATTTCTTTCACCAAATATTTCCGATATTATCGTGCGCACATTGCAGGCGACCGAATATGTTATTTCCGAACAAAGTGCCCGCCAGGCCGATATTTATATGCATCCTGACCTTGTTGGGATCAACTGGTTCGAGTTGAATCGTGTTGATGAGTTGATCGCGGCCGGGGAAAAGGCGGCCGAGAATGTCCTTCCGGAGCTGAAGAGCCTTGTTTCCGCGGAACAGAATAAACCATCCGCAGCATAAGTTCTGCCCCAGAATAAAGTTTTTTCCCATTCGGCAATGTGTTATAATACCCCTTCTTTAAAAGAGTATTTTTAATAATAACGGAAAAAATATGGAAACATTAAAAGTTGGATCGCGCGGCAGCCGCTTGGCATTAGTACAGGTTGAAGAGGTGAAAACGCTTTTAGAAGGCGCGGGAATTAAAGTCAAATTTGATGGCCGGACCTTTCAGACCGGAGGCGACACGGATAAATCAACCCCTCTGGACCAGGCTAACGTTGCCGACAATTTTTTTACAGACGCTGTTGATCAAGCCCTTTTAAATAAGGACATTGATATTGCCATTCATAGCGCGAAGGACCTTCCGCAAGAACTTCCCCACGGAATTTCCATTCTGGCTTTAACTCGAGCGGTTGATGAGACAGATGCCTTTGTCGGTCGTGCATCTTTTAAAGATTTACCAAAAGGGGCGAAGGTTGGAACCAGCAGCACTTTGCGTAAAAAGGAAGTCGCCGCGCTCAATCCGGACGTGGAACTTGTAAATATCCGTGGAACGATTGAGGAACGCATCGCGATGGTTGACGACGGGACCTGCGATGGTGTGATCATTGCCACTGTTGCTCTTAAACGTTTAGGATTGGAAGGCCGCATTACAGATATTATGCCCTGGCCGGCGGCGCCGTTGCAAGGACAGTTGGCTATTACCGGGCGTTCTTTGGATTATCATTTGCGTAAAATTTTCGCGCCGATCGATTGCCGGTTGAATTATGGTGATGTCACGCTTGTCGGGGCCGGTCCCGGTGATCCGGATTTAATCACAGTGAAAGGAATCAAAGCGTTGCAGGACGCGGATATTGTTTTATATGACTATCTGGCGCATCCATCTTTAATCCAGCATGCCCCGCAAGCCAAATGTGTTAGTGTTGGTAAACGGAAAGGAAAGCATTCGCTTCCGCAGGCCGAGCTTTCGAAAATGATTCTGGATCATGTTCGGCAGGGAAAAAATGTTGTCCGGTTAAAAGGCGGGGACCCGTTTATTTTCGGCCGCGGCGCGGAAGAGCTTTCGTATTTAAAGAGCTTTCATGTTCAGGTGAATGTGATCCCGGGGGTCAGTTCTGCGACGGGAATTCCATCCACGCTTGGTATGCCATTGACAGCCAGAGATGTTTCGTCTTCGGTCGCGTTTGTCAGCGGTCACGGCAAAGATGAGCACGACAATCAACCGCAGTCTATAAAGATTCCTGATACAGACACCATTGTTTTTCTGATGGGATTAACGAAATTGGAAGCTATCGTCCAGGCCTTATTGGATACCGGCCGGGATAAAACCATGCCAGTAGCGGTTATTTCCAACGGAACACGGGATGACCAGCAGATGGTCATTGCGCCGTTGACATCCATTGTTGAAAAGGTCAAAGCCGAAAATATTCATCAACCGGCGCTTAT
>JAGQKQ010000114.1 GCA_020430005.1 Candidatus Omnitrophota bacterium | reverse complement strand
GGGGTTCGAATCCTCCACTGCCCATTTTATTTCTCCGAAAGGAGAAATAAAAGGCCAACTCATGCGATGCAATTGCGCATGATTGGCAAGACTTAAACAATATGTCAATGGAGTGCTCAGTTCCTGGTTCTTAGTTCTTAGAAAACATCCCCCATAATAGAAAGGGGATGTTGATGGAAAGTAAAGGTTTTGAACAGTTAAAGGTTTGGCAAAAGGCCCATTCTTTAACCCTAAAGATTTATCAAGTTACGCGATCTTTTCCAAAAGAAGAACAGTTTGGTCTTATTAGTCAAATAAAACGCGCGTGTATATCTGTTTGTGCGAACATTGCAGAAGGACAAAGCAAGACGCGAAAAGACTTTTTACGATTTCTTGATATTTCATTGGCATCATTGCAAGAGACCAAATATTATCTAATCCTGAGTAAAGATCTTGCAATTTTAGATTCAGAAAAGTTTCGGGATTTAATTCAATCAACAGATGAGGTTGGAAAAATGTTGCATGGTTTGAAAAAGGCCATTAAAACAAAAATATCCAATCATTCATAAATACAACAATTTCCTAGCAACTAGGCACTAAGCACTAGGAACTAGATTGCGGGCGTAGTTCAGTGGTAGAACACTAGCCTTCCAAGCTAGTTACGTGAGTTCGATTCTCATCGCCCGCTCCAGATATAAAAAAAGACAAGTTACTAATTATGTAACTTGTCTTTTTTTATGCTCTTATATTTAAATTTTTAACGTTTTCTACGACGTACAGCCATGCCAGCTAAGCCACTCGCCAATAGGGCGATTGTTGCCGGTTCGGGGACGGAAGAGCTTCTTTGATCAGCCGCCGGTAAGAAATTGTAAAGGGCGAAGTTATCGTAAGATGTTTCATTTAAGTTGTCGAAAAGGGCAACCTTTCCTGTAGGAAATTTATCTGTCGTAAACGTGGAGATTAACGATCCGTTCCAGTAAGCTTTGTAGGTATTGCCGACAACCTCTGCGGCGGCTCGTCCGGAAGTGCCTTGAACATTAGGAATACTGCCAATGCTCATAACAGGTGAAACAGTTCCACCGATGACTTCATGAAAATACAATCCTTGATGTGTTCCGGCAAAACCACCTAAAACTAAAAGGACACCATTATTATTGTCAGAACTGCGTAACCAAATAGCGCCGTCATTGTATCCCAGAACATCAACTTCAACTCTAAAATCAGTGAGGGAAGGGAAGGTTGTGACACTGGAATAAGTTAAGGGGTTATTGTTGGGAGAGGCAGCATCATAAACACCACCCGAAGCGCTCCAGTCGCCCAACTCATTCCCCCAGGCCGGATTAGCGCCTGAATTAAAATCATCGGAAAATAATAAAACGGCATGTGCGGTGGAAACGCAGAAAAGTAGTAAAAATAGTGTTAAAAATGTCTTTTTCATCGGGGGCTCCTCTAATAATAGTTTTCCTCACAAAGCTGATAATTAGTTAATATGCTATTAAATATCTATAATGATGTCAATATGACAGAATGGGACAGGGAAAAAAGACGATTTTCCGCAAAAATGAGTTATTTTTATTTATTTTGGCGATTATTTCGATATAGGATAAGGAGTTTTATTGGTAAAAATGGTATACATTCATTCGATAATTTGTATAATAAACAGAAATAATATTAATTCTCTCTTAGAAGCGTCATGAAAATCACACTTGTTGTCCCGACATTGAACGAAATTGAAGGCATGAAAGAAATCATGCCAAAGGTGAATCCCGAATGGGTTGATCAAATTCTTGTGGTCGATGGACAATCTACCGATGGAACGGTGGAATATGCTCGAGAACAAGGGTATGATGTTGTCATCCAGGAAAAGATGGGGATGCGTCATGCGTATATGGAATGTCTGCCGCACATTAAAGGAGATGTTATCCTGACGTTTAGTCCTGACGGAAATTCTATTCCCGAACTCATTCCAGAAGCTATTAAGAAATATAAAGAAGGTTATGACATGGTAATTGTGTCGCGTTACGCCGACGGCGCAAAAAGTTATGACGACACACCTGTGACGGCCTTTGGCAATTGGTTATTCAGTACAACAATCAGTTTACTTCATGGACATCGGTATGCGGATGCGATGGTCATTTACCGGATATACCGGAAAAATCTTATTCAAGAATTGGATTTGGATAAGGACAGTAGTTATGAATTCGAAGAACGATTGTTTCGTACTGTGGTCAGCTGGGAACCTCTGTTGTCAATTCGTGCCGCCAAACGTAATTTAAAAATTGCGGAAATTCCCGGAGATGAGCCGGCCCGCGAAGGGGGCGTTGCCAAATTGCAAGTTATGAAATGGGGCGCGGCTTATATGTGGCAGAACTTCCGGGAAGTGTTTGTTTGGAAATGAAATTGTCATTCCCGCGCAGGCGGGAATCTAAATTTAGAAGAAGTTCTTCGATATTACTTTATATTCATGGATTCCTGCTTTTGCAGGAATGACACTATGAAATTTCCCATCTACTCTAAACAATGGTTCCTTTAAAGGAAAAAATTCTTCAATTCATCCAGAAACCCTGGTTTGTCGCCTTGTTGTTATTCGGCGCGTTCCTGGCGGTTAACGGTTATAAGCTGGGATGGGATGACCAGCATCTGGAAATTCCTCTTTTAAAGCATCTTATTGACCCAGCGCTTTATGCCGGCGATTATTATGTTGAAAGCGCCAAGGCTAATTTTTCATCTTATTTTTATCCTATCCTTGCCAAATTAATTAGTGTCGATCAAATCCCCGCAGTATATTTTTTTCTGTATCTGGTTTCACGATATTTTCTGGTGTATTGGATTTATAAGTTGTGGCTGCACATCTCGCAGGACCGTTTTACGGCTGTTAGCGCGACACTGGTCTTTCTGTTAATGTCCCGGGTTCATGAGTTCCTGTACCGCACGTTTTCTCATCAGGAATTCGCTCTGGCCATTATTTTTGCCGGGATATATTTTTTCTTCCGGGAACGGTTTTTTCTCGCCGCGGTTCTGTTGGGTGTGGCCGCAAACTTTCATGCCTTGTATAGTCTCTTTCCAATGTTTTATATGGGAATTTATTTGCTGTGGCAGATCAAAAAACATGGCATTAAAACATTACTGATGGCTTGTGGCGCGTTTATTCTGGCAGCCTTACCGTTTGTTGTGTGGGCTGTCCAGCATCGATTAATGGGAGTAGGAGAGGGTAATCCACGCCTTTATCAAAACTGGCTGGAGCTTTATTATATTGCCTGTCCGCAGAATTTTCCGTTTGAAACCATGCCGATTGATAAATTGTTTTTTTCCTGGGATGTCTTTTTCCGTCAGGCGCAACTTTATCTTTTTCTGGCCGGTCTTTTTATCTTGAATATTGTGTTTAACAAAAGGTTTCGGTCGGATCAAAAGGCGATCGCTTTCAGTATTGGGGCTTTTTTATTGTTGGTTGCCTGTTTTGTGTTTGCTTACGCCTATCCCAGCCGTTTTGTCATTGATTTAAATTTAATCAGAAATACGCAGTATCTTTTATTTTTACTGATGGGATATACTTGTGTTTTGTGCGTTGATGTTTTAGACCGGCGGAAACCTGTTCTGGCGTTAGGTTTTATTTTGGCGTTTGTGCTGATTAAATACGGGCAGGCTATGGGGGCTATCGCAACGGTGATGATGGCCTGCTTGCTCATGGCCGATAATGTGATCAGCGGGCAGAAAGAGTTTGTCTGGAAAATGTTGTTTTATGCGGTATTGGCCGGTATTTTGGGGCCGTTACTGTATTATGTTGTTCAATCCTTTGCTGAAACCAACTTTGAACAATACGCGGTGATCAGTTTGAGAGTTCTTTTGGTTTCTTTAACAGGTTTGTTTTGTGTGCTTCTTTTCCGCAAGCCGGACCAAAGAACTTTATTATGGATGCGTTCACTGTTGGCGGTTCCGCTGCTGATTTATTTTTGTCAATACACGTTTTTTCATTTTAAAAAGTATCATGAAGAAAATTATTCGGAAGGCGGCTTCTGGAGTCTTCAACGCAGTTGGGAAGATATGCAGCGTTTTGTGAAAAGTAACACGGCAAAGGACGCAATGATCCTTGTTCCCTATAATATGGAAATGGGAGGCTTTCGTATCTTTTCCGACCGGAAAATTATTGCGTCTTACCGGGATTGCGGTATCATTGGATTTGATTATCCGGCAGCAGTGGAATGGCAGCAGCGGATGGAGGATATTAAACCTTTTAAGGTTATCATGAAAGAATCCCCGCAAAAAGCGATTGAAAATGCGGTAGTAAAATATAAAGCCGATTATATTGTGTTTATGGGGTATGCCGTTCCCAAAAGCAGTCCGTTGCTGGAAAAGGTATATACCAACGATTATTTTGCTTTATTTAAAGTCATTCCGAATACGCTATAGCTTGAGCATGTATTTTGTCTTGATCAGACAACGAAATTGGATATAATTAAGAAATATGCTTTGGCATATTTCTGTAAGGTCACAAGTTTTAAAATTAACGCGATGCTTCTAAGCGTTAATTTTTTTGTGACCGCGTAAACTAAATTGTATGTCATTCCCGCGAAGGCGGGAATCCATTAGAAATTTTATTATTGCCGGATCCCTGCCTCCGCAGGGATGACACTGACAGTAACGAATATGGCAAAACCTTTCGAAAAAATAGCGGTTATCGGAGATGGGGGCTGGGGAACGACCCTGGCGATTCATCTCGCAAAAAACGGTTTTCCTGTTCATTTATGGGGACCGTTTCCTCATTATGTTCGCCAAATGAGTAAGAACCGTTATAACGCCAAATTTCTTCCGGGCGTCCGCATTCCCAAGGAAGTTTCTCTTGTTGAAGATTTGAAAGAGGCCGTTCAGGCATGTGATCTTATTGTTTTTGCGATCCCTTCGCAATACGCACCGGCTGTTCTTAAGGATTTAAACAAGACCAAAGTTAATTTCTCCGAAAAAGTTTTTGTGAGTGTGACCAAGGGCATTGATGACGCCACTTTGCGCCGGATGTCGGAATTAATTACGACAGAGTTGGGGGATATTCCTCTGGCCGTTTTGTCCGGACCGACGATTGCCGTTGAGGTGGCTAAAGGTATTCCGTCCACAGCGGTAGCGGCTTCCAAAGATTTAAAAATCGCCAAGCGGGTGCAGGCGGCATTTAATTCGGAAACCTTTCGAATTTACACGAATACCGATGTGGTCGGTGTGGAAATCGGGGGAAGTATTAAAAATATTATTGCCCTGGCCTGCGGGATTTGTGATGGTCTTGGATATGGAACCAATACCAAGGCCGCAATTTTAACCAGGGGATTGGCCGAGATAAGTCGTTTGGGAAAAGCTTTGGGGGCGAAACCAAAAACATTTTCCGGGCTCAGCGGTTTAGGAGATTTGGCAACAACGTGTTTCAGTCCGCGCAGCCGTAATCGCACGGTTGGCGAGAAATTAGGTAAGGGACAAACCATTAAATCCATTTTATCTTCCATGAAAATGGTGGCCGAAGGTGTTGAAACGGTTAAAGGCGTTGTAAAGTTAAGTAAAAAACTTAATATTGATATGCCCATTTCTCAAGAAATCTACCATATTATCTACGATAACAAAAAACCTCTCCAAGCCGTCACCGATTTAATGACACGCAAAACCAAAGCGGAATAAATTAGGGACGTACACCTTTTCCCCCATTTCTAATGTTTAGCTATTAGTTCTTAGTACTCAGTAGACATTGTTGTCTTTTAAATACTAGAGACTAGTAAGCAGCAAAAAGGGGGAAAAGGTGTACGTCCCTAATTTTAATTCTATTTTAATTTTCTCTTAATGTTTGTTTTTCTAGAATGCGAGTGTCAATAGCGAACGATCATTGATAACAGAGGCGTTTGGCTGTTGTTAATTTTATACAAACATTAAAGAAAGGAGTTTCTCATGATTCGAAATAGTTTTATTGCAGCCCTTATTATTATGTTTGTCGGAT
>JAGQKQ010000113.1 GCA_020430005.1 Candidatus Omnitrophota bacterium | reverse complement strand
TTAAACATCCATAAGCCTTCCGTCTTTCCCTAAGAAGCTGTTCATAAGCCGAGTTTTGTAAAAGCAGGAAATCTGATAACAGATTTCTTGCTCGATGGTTATTCAACTCACTATGGCCATTACTGAATCCTGTTTAAAACAGGGCCATACTCTTGCGGCCTACCCGGAAATAGTGGCCGAACGGGTTCGCCAGGCGGATCAAAGATCCTCTTTCCCTATTTGGCCTTGCTCCATGCAGAGATTGCTCGTTTCACCCTCTCTAAGTGATCTGTGACCCGTGGTCCGTGATCGGCAAATCTATGATCACAGAGCACAGAGCACAGACCACATAAAAAGTATCGTCACTGTAGCTCTCCCGCCAAAATACATTGGCGGGTCCGCCATAATTTGTGGCGGAGATCCTCATCCTGCAAATTTTGCAGGAAGGCCCGGCATTACCCGGGTGCATAACCCTTTGGAGCTCGGACTTTCCTCGCGGCTGTTATCAAACAGCCGTGCAACCATCTTGTCCAGCTTCTTTTTTAAAAGGTTGTGTTGCTAAACGATCAGCATCCTGATTCTGTTCCCGTGGAACATGCTGGATTTCAAAATCCTGAAATCCTTGTTTCAGATGCTGTATTTGTTCAAAGAGCGCTTTTATTTTTACATCTTTAACTTTATACTGACCGGTCACCTGCTTAAACATCAATTCACTATCCGTGAAAACCCTGATTTTATCAGCCTTCAAAATCAAGGCTTCCTGTAAGGCGTAAATCAAAGCCGTATATTCAGCGATATTATTTGTAGCCTGGCCAATAGCTTTTGAAATTTCTTTGATCCGTTTTCCCTGACGATCAATGGTAACGCCAACGGCCGCTGGACCAGGATTGCCACGGCACGCACCGTCCGTATGAATAACCAACTCTTCCATTAATATCCTTCATCCTCAACATACAAAATCCGCTGGCACATTTCGCACACAATCAACTCTTCATTCATTTTAATCTGGTTAATGGTTTGATGAGTTACATTCATATGACATCCACCGCAAGAATTACCTGCTGCAACCGGCACAATTGCTAAACCGTTTTTGTGCTGCAACAGTCTTTCATACCGCGCTTTGATATTCGGATCAATATCTGTAAACGAAGCTCGCTGCCCTTCTAACTCTTTTATTCTCGCTTCAACCGTTTTAACTTCGGCATCGACTTCCTGTTTCTTGTTTTGAAATTTCTTTTCTTCCTCGGAAACGACAGTTTTTTCTTTTTCGATTTCGGCGTTTACCGCCTCTGCTTCATCGTAAGATACTAAAATCTTTTCTTCGATTAAAGACTTGTCCGCTTTTAATCCTTCAATCTCTTTAACTTTTGCGGTGTATTCTTTGTTAGTTTTGATCTCATTCAGTTGAGTGTTGTATTTTGTGATTTGATCTTCCTTAGCCTGCAGATCTAATTCCTTTTCTTTTCTGGCCAACTGAACAAGTTTAAGTTTTTCTTCCAATTCATGCAGCTGCGCTTTTCCGGCTTCAAACTCATTTTTCAACTCTTCCACAATCTTGGGTTTTTCTTCCAGGACCTGTTTTAATTCATAAATCTCGCCGTCAATCTTTTGCAGATCGATAAGCTTTTTAAGTTGGTCTTTCACCGAAATTTCTGGCACTTTTTGTCCGTCCTTTATAAGAGTATTTGTCATAAATATATTTAAGGGCTCTCACCCGTCCAATAATACTGGGCCCACAGGGACTCGAACCCCGCACCAATTGATTATGAGTCAACTGCTCTAACCGACTGAGCTATGGGCCCTTATAACTGTTTCTGCTGAGGAAAAATACCCGCTCAGGTCACAGGAGACCATAAATTTGCCTTTTAGAATAACACAACAAAATGGCGATTTCAATACATTTTGAGGGGAACAAAGATACGTGAAAAAAGGTGGAAAAGCAGTTTATTTTCAGTGGGTTAAAGAAATTTCTACCCAAGGGCTAATCTCGCTGCAGATTATCAAAGACATTATTGATTTTGTCCACAAAATCCGGAGGATGGACAAACTTGTATAGACCGACAATACCGCTCTTTTGTTCCATTTGCTCTGTAATCTTGTCTTCAATATACGCCCTGTCATCCACATAATAAAGGACACATTTGACACCCTTCATCCTGTAAATTTCACGTAGTTTCAGAACAAAAAGATCGCCAGAGGTATCTTTCAACTGAAGGCGCATAAGCATTAAATCAGGCTTGTGGTAATTCAAATATTCGATAGTTTTAACTTCATCTTCCGCGATAGCAATTCGGTAACCTGCGGCCGAAAGGGCCATGGCCATTTTACCGGCCGTCCGCTGATTATCGTCAACAATCAGGAGAGTTCGGTTTTGATTCTGTGCGAGCTGCCGGGCTTTAAGCTCCCGGGCGACCTGTGCTTTTAAAACCTTATCGATTTCCGCAAACAGCTTTTCGGCCTCGGTATGCTTGGCCACAAAGCTATCGACGTTAATATCCCGGAACGTTGCCTCCATATCCGCCCTGGCGGTAAAAATTACCACCGGATATTTCGGCCGGGAATCCGGACCACAAATATTCCGGTAAAACTCGATCCCTCCCATTTCAGGCATGATTAAATCCAGAAGGATCAAATGCGGCTGGACTTTCTTCAACTTACGCAACCCCTCAACACCATTATGGGCTGTAACAGTTTTATACCCCTTATCGGCCAGGAGGTCGGAAATCAGCCCAGCCAAAGGCTTTTCGTCATCAATAATCATAATGGTTTTGGTTGCTTGTGCCATATAAGCTCCTTAGGTCATTTTTCTAGTATAAGTATATAAGATAAAAGGGGCATTTTCAAAGAGGTATTTCTGATTTTTCTCTGCCCCTTCCCTAGAGGCCAAAATGTGTTATACTTAGTAAGACTAGAACGGGTAAACCATCCGTAAGGGTGGGGCACAAAACTATAGGGCCCAGATAGCGATATTCGGGCAGCCAGGTACCTCAGTCAGATGGAAAACGCCAGATTAAGACCTATTCCTAAAGATTGAGGAATAGGTTTTTTTATTGGAGGGTTAATATGTTCTTCTACGAACCGATTTTAGTAATCTGCATCGTCCTGCTAGGCTTAATGATTAATTCGGCTGTACAGCTAAGAAGAGAAATCAAACAATTGTCCGTTGCCCTGGAAAAGGAAAAACATAAACGCAGCTTCCCTCTTTTGGCCTTTGAACTGGATGTGGAAGGCCGTTCTCTATATATCACCAATGACAGTTATTGCTACGCTAAGAAAATCGCTATCCAGGATTTTGACCTAACGCTTCATATGGGATTCGAAAAACATTTAACACTCAAGTTTGATATGATTGATCTGCTAAAACCAGGAAAACGTGAAAAGATCACATTCCGTGTTTTTGATCATGGCCATGAAATCACATCTTCCGACTCCCCTAACCTTGTATATTACTTTCCCGATACAAAAGTTACTTTCCATATTCACTTTGAGAATATTGAAGAAGACCGTTTTGAATCTTTAGTCATTAATGAAGGGAAAGAATTTATTGTCAAGCATACCGAACGTCTTGATGATGCTGGCACACCAAATCCCACACCTCCCATCAAACCCCGCCCTTCAAAACCCTTAATAAAAGAAAAATCATTGTAAACGCGGAAGCATTTTGCACAAGGAAACCGACGTAATATCATTGCCAACGGCATCATAATGAACCATTCCATCTTCGACAATACATAACGTGGCTTCTCCCGAGCTTAATCCCTTGTTTGGAATGGCTACAACAACAAACTGCCTGGGATCGGCACTTACCCGAAAATGATAACTGTACTTTGTTGCTTTTCTTTTAACTATTTCCTCATCAACATAAGGCTCTGGCTCGGCATAGACAAGCTCATACATATCCTGCGGAAAGTATCCATTCTCATCATAGAACTTTCTGGCTCCGTCAAAGGCGGCAAACAAAACTCCTATCACAGCACTATCATTCTTTTTGATCATTTCAGGGGTAACCTTTTGAGGACGGGAAGTCATTCTTTTGACCACATAAAATTGAACGGCGCTGGAAACACATAACACGGCCGCCGCTATCAACAGCCGTTTTTGTAATATCGTTAAAACATCAAGTTTGATAAATGCGAGGGCAGAGAAAAAAATTCCGGCAAAGGCGAAAAATGACCGTTCGGAAGCCACCCAGGACGCCACTCCACAGATAAAACAAACACCGATTAAAATGACAACATCTTTTTTTTCGTTCTCAGTAGACATTATTCTTTAAATCCTTATTTCACTTCGATAGAAATTGTGTCCTGGGCAAAAGATCCGTTGTACGGTAGTGCATACCTTCCCTCAATGACAACATTTTGCGGCCGCCGGACACCTTCATGATAAAATGTTGTCGTTATTGATTCTTGCGGACCCAAAATCACCGGAAGAACATGTCGAACATTGGCAGGATCCATCGCTCGGGTTCCCCACTCTTTTCCATTAAAATTGAAAAAAAGCGTTTCTTCATTTAATTCGCGTAATTTTAAGTTCTGATTAGTTTTATTTTTAAGAATGATTGTGAATTCAATCGGTTCTCCCACATTATAAAGATTTTTCTCAGAAGCAACTTCCAACGCATAAGGGATTTGTTGCTGTTCATACTGTAAAAGTTTTTCCGCGTTTTTGGCAATTACAGGTTCAGCATCAAAATGACTGGCATATTTACGATCCAGAACACCAATCAGTTTTATGTTCAACACTGGATAAGCGATTTCAAAAACTTTCGGCCCCTGCCCGTAAGTATTCGCCTGATCCAATGGAACAGCTTCCACAGCGAAACGGTAAACTTTATCCAGAGTTTGATCGTTAATATATTCGTATTCAATTTTGGTTACGTTATCAATCCCTTTCGACAAGGCAACGACATTAAAACCTTTCAACTCAGGATGGTCCTGACTCGCACCTTTAACGTCTTCGTAAATTCCCTGAATGACCTCTTCGGCCAAATCCCGCACAACAGGATCAAACGTCTGAGCCCGGGCCGCACCGGAAAGTATCAATATGAAACCAATTGTAAAAATAAGTTTTCGCATAATTTGTAATAAAAAAGCCTGCTTTTCTTAAAGTATACAAGAAAAGCAGGCTTTCGTTAGTCTATATTTTTGAATATTTCATCAAATAATTTCGTCCTCTTTTGATGCCATATCCAGGAATTGCTTGATTCTTCTGGATCGTGTCGGATGACGCAATTTGCGTAACGCCTTGGACTCGATCTGGCGGACACGTTCGCGGGTAACATTAAACTCACTCCCCACTTCTTCTAACGTTCGTGTTGTTCCATCGGCAATCCCAAAACGAAGTTCCAGAATTTTTCGCTCACGCTCATCCAATGTCTGTAGAACAGAAGTAATCTCGTCTTTTAACATGGATTGCAATGTTGCGTTAGCCGGAGAAACCGCCTTTTTATCTTCGATAAAATCACCGAAGTGTGTATCTCCTTCATCCCCGATCGGTGTCTGCAAAGAAATCGGCACCTGGGAAATCTTGAGAATTTCTTTAACCTTTGTAACCGGAATACGCATTTGTTTCGCGATTTCCTGGGCCGTCGGCTCGCGACCATATTCCTGAACAAATAATCGGGAAACACGGATAATTTTGTTAATGGTCTCCGTCATATGCACCGGAATACGAATAGTTCTGGCCTGATCCGCGATAGAACGCGTAATAGCCTGACGAATCCACCACGTGGCGTAAGTGGAAAACTTGTATCCGCGTTTGTATTCAAACTTTTCAACCGCGCGGATAAGCCCCATATTTCCTTCCTGGATAAGATCAAGGAAAGATAAACCACGATTGATGTATTTCTTCGCGATAGAAACAACCAAACGAAGGTTCGCTTCAACAAGGAGTTTTTTCGCCTTATTAAACTTGGACTGACGCATTTTGATAACACGCATCTGGTCTTTCACCGTCTGCGGACGTTGTCCGAGCTCTGTCT
>JAGQKQ010000112.1 GCA_020430005.1 Candidatus Omnitrophota bacterium | reverse complement strand
TCTTATTTTTTATTACAGCCTGTAATGTTTTAAACAAGACATCCCGCTTCGTTACTCCCAAACGACGGGTCACCGCCAACGATAAATTATGCGGTTCATCAGTATTATCAAAGATAGCCCTCAACGACGTTAGAAGATTATCATTTTCTTTATAATCAGAAGAGCCTGTTATTCCGACCTCTTTTCTCCAAATCGCAACCAGAGCCCCGATTTGACGAGCTGTTTTGTAATCCCGTAATCCGGCATTCAATAGACGCTTGGACAGTTCAAAAGCCGTTTCGTCCTTATCCGTTGCCATATTTTCCATACCAAAGGCCATGGCGTATAGATTCTCTAATACAGCCGGCTCAATCGTTTCCGCGACGCGGATAGCGTGAAGCATATTTACAAACTGGGCCCCTCTTCGTGTTAATATCGGACTATCTTCATCACCTTCTACAAATCGATTTCTTCGATCTAACACATAACGCCGTTCTTCTTCAATAAGATTTAACCCGATTAAATCTTTTTCTAGCGCGGCTAAAGCCTTTCCACTAACATCAAGCGTTTGGTTACTAGCCGTCCAGGAAGAAACTCCTGTATATTGGGAAATACTATTAACGACTCTTGTTGGAAGAATCTCCTGACTTAAGGATTTGGCAACCCTCATCATTCCTTCAAAATCTTCCTCATAAACACTTAGTTCTGCCTCTAAAGACCGATTAATGTCTTCCACTGCCTCATTAAGCCCCTCATAACTTGGGTCAATAGTACCAAAATCTCTCTGAACCTTGGCAATCCTTTGATAGACACCGGCACGTAATCTCTTGATATGTTCTCTTGTTGTTTCCCGCAGTCCTACTCGGGATAGCAAGTCATCCCACATTTTAATAGCAGCTTCTGCAGCCTGTAGGTAGGCATCAACTGTCCACTCTTCTCCGGATAATGGCGCATCTAATGAACGTGATCGGGATGTTACATACTTTTCGTCATACTCACCGCGTTGAATATCTTTAACAATGTCGTATTCTTCCGGCGTCAACCATTCCTGCTCAGAAAGAATCTGAATAGGCGCCGTTGATTCAAAGTTTCTAAACGTTGTACTATTCGTATGTTTATGTGACTCACTTTTTTGGACAAACTCTAGAAAATCTGAATTAATTTTGGCTTTAGCCACCAACAATTCCTCGGCGTCAGTATAGTATCCCTCTTTCGATCTTTCGATAAACCGGTTATAGTCGACGACAAATTTCTTTATTTTTTGGGACGAACTTAGCTTGAGCAGAGGAATAAGTCTTCCGATTTTCTCAATGCGCATATCCAGGTCTTCGATATCATATAAGAAAATTTTTCGCCCTATATCACCCGGATCACGGGTATTTCGGTTGGCCATCTGTGTTTTGTTACTTGTTGGCCATGTTTGGGCGTCCGTAACTACAACATCTAAATCTTTCTGGAAGTTAGCTCCCTTGGAAATATGTGGAAGGGCAACAACAACCCGAAACTCTTCCCCTGTTGTTCTGGTTAATTTCAGTATCCCCATCCTGCCATCTTTATCTTCCGCCTCTGTTGTCTGGTCAATCCGGTCAATCTCAAGTCCATCGGCCTTTAAAGCATCGTACAAAGCTTTAACAAAATTATCAAAATTATCAAGATTGTTATATCCTATTAAGACTCCCCGACGGCGAACATTATCACCATTCGGTTCATAACCTTCAACACCCTCACCCGCTCTAGCTTGTCGAATAAATTTCACAAGCTGATTAATCGAATCGTTTTCCTTAACACCTATCTCAATCTTATTCTTACCGGGATTATTTTTGTTCTCCGCATATTGTGTATAGAATTCACTGGCCTCTTCAACGTGCTCAACTTTTGCCCCTGTTTTGGCATATATTAATTCTTCGTTATCATCCGTAGCCGTAACCCCTACCTTCATACCACGACCAATATAGGAGTGTTGAGCTGGTGTTTCCCGATGAGTTCCCTTTGATATTCGAATATCTGACAGATTTAACCGATCATCCGGGTTCAACCCATTGTATTTTAATGTCAGTGCAGCCATATAGGCCAGCTCGTTCGCATTAGATACCATTTCTTCTTGGATTTTTCCACCTTCACCCAGGGTTCCAAGGGCGGGTCGTGTTCCGCTGCGCCCATAGGCAGTAAATGAGGAAACAATAGCCGCCGCAACATTTGATACAAGGTCTGCATCATAGTCAGAGTAGTATTCCAGAACCTTATTAGATATTAGGAATTCATCCTTACCAAAATTAATGGCGGAAGATGTGCCGCTTGTCCAGTAGACATAATCTCCATCAGCATCTCTTTTCTTAAATTCTTCGTAATCTTCCACCTTTTCAATTAATGGAGCTTTTCCAGTATGAAGATGCTCATAAACGCTGTCCCCGCTTCTTATAATTCCGAAATTCATTTTTTCAAAAAGATCCTCCACATCGCCTAAAATTTTATTTGCATTAGCATCTAATGACTCCTTGGAAGCCAGTGTCATATTAAACGTTGAATTTTGTCCAACTCGGGCACTAATCTCGTCAAAAATTCTTACACTATTTTCTCCACGAATGACGTCAATACCCTCTCTTACATAACGCGCTTCCTGGTAAGGGTTATCTTTCGAAAATTTATTTTCCAAATGACCAAGTGTATTGGCCGACATAACCTTAATAACTTTTGGATCATGGAAAATGCGACCCAGTTCGCGTAAAATTCTTATCTGATTTTCATTATCGACGTCCCTGTCATAAGCATCAACAAGATCATCGACATCAACAACCTCTCTACCAATATCAGGATGAGCGGCCATTTCTCTAAAATTCTTAACATAGCCTTTATCCGGGTTAGTATCCGTTATAAATAACTTCGTATATGTCGGATTCTGTGTAATAATCGTCACATGCTTACTCTTATCAGAGAAGAACAATGCCGCCAGGATAATCCCTAGCGATTTACCTGACTTGTTTTTTGCGACGGCAATCTTTCCATCAACAAGGACACGGGCAACATCTTTTTGAGAATTACGTAACCCAAACCCGGCCCCCTGAATAGATTCTATGAAACTGGCCAGCTGCTCAAGTGTTTGAAATTTACCTGGTAAAGTATTATCTTCATCCGTTATCATCGCGCGATCCGATGATGTTAATGCAACCTCACTCGTATGCGGCGGCCCTCTGTTTAGATTGGCCTGTGCAATATAGTCTGTTTCCGACGAAGATGTGTCGTTTTCTTTACCTTTCTTACCGAGCTGTAGTACCGGTGGAACAATCGGCATAGTCGGTAACATCGGTGTTTGTCCTTGCGGCTGAACATCCGTTGCGCCTGGTGTCAACTGTGGAACAGCTGTATTATCCCGTGTTTGCACTGTGGCCTTAATAACTTTCGCGCTTGGAAGAGTCGATATGTCCACCGTCATGTTTTTAGCCAAGACAAGTAGATTTGATACTTGTTCTGTCGATATGGCATCAGCCACTCTCGGTAACGCGTTCGTGGCGATAAGAACACTTTTTCTTGGTAATGTTTTAAGGTAGGCCACCGTTTCCGGAGCCAACTCTTCGGTAATAATCAATCCTCGCTCAATATTCTGGATGGCAACATTAATGTCTGAAACCTTACCGTCAATAAGCTCGTTGATAACTTGTTGTCCATCAACAATACGTGCAACATAGATACGGCTATCTTTGATCGTGCCGCTGCCATTTGTACGGGCATCTTCTAACTTAATAAGCATGGCCTCATCTGCTTGTCCTTGCAGAACAATCTTATCGTTGTATTGTAGAAGATCATGCTTAAGAACGTAATTATCCAAGGCGGTCGCTATGCCCTTAGCCGATGCCAGATTTCTTTCAATCGGAACACTATCCCAGACAACAACCATTGTTTTCGCCGTCGCTTGTTTCATAGACTCCGTTTGAATACTGGTATCCAGAATAAAGACATTGTCTGCCAACTGCGCGACAGCCTGTCCGCGAATATCTTTCTTACGGAATTCATTCAAGCTATAGCCTGCGACCTTCGGCGTTTCACCAATGACATAGATCACAAAATCCTCCATACCCGGCGTATCAATACGGTAGAATCGGCCTGTTTCAACAGACTGCAACAGATTCTCCGGCACAATGTCATTACGCAACTTGATTAACATCGCCTTATCATCTTTGTAGTCCGCCTGACTCATTGATGATCTAAACCGACTTATAGCTACAGCCTGCGCTTTAATAACAGAACCAAGATCTGTTTGATAAGTTTTCGTCGGAGTCGATACTTTCGCGATAACCTGTGGTAGCATCTCTGCCGTCCGCTGAACGCCATAGGTATTAGCGGTCAACATCGCTTGGTCGCGGTTTTCTTTAATGGAAGGGTGGAAATCTGAAATAGAAACATTCTGTTGGTCAACTGCCGGAGGTGATGTACTACGCACCATGATATCAAATCGTTTTTGTAACGATATTTCATCATCACCAAATATTCCGCTATACAAAGGACTGTTTAATAGAACTGGCATTCTGCCGACCTGGATGATTGGAATGTTATTCCCTAATCCTTTAAACGACGAAGAAGTTGTGAATTCTCCTCGTGTTATTTCACCGGATTCCCGATTAAAGGATGATAGTTTATCTAAGGTCCCCTCCAAGCTCTCCTGATTCAGGCCGTTAGCAAGTTCAATATCATTATTTAGATCCGTTAAATATTTAAAGAGATATGGATCGGGTATACCAACGCCCTGCAGACGGTTTCTTTCCAATATAGAAACCCTTATCTCATCCCTTAGCTTTTTCTCTTCCCGTAGGCGGATTGACTTTGCGGAAGCCATCATATAGTCATTCTTTGGACTATCGACAATTTCACGAGGAATATGATCATCCATCAGAAGGTTCATCAATTGGAAATATTTCACAACCGGCTTAATTTTTGGATTACCGGACCGAATATCGGCTAAAGCCTCATCCGTTCTTCGTACAAGCGTTGCCAGAACCTTTTCGTTAGTAACAACCTTTGGTAGATACAGATATTTACCGCCGACATATTTTAATGGCCCTCCTTTTTCTATACTTGTGAATCCTAAAGTACCAGCCACTATTTTCTGACTATTAAGCTGTTTTCCATATAAGCGCTGGCTCGCTTTGTTCTGACGCTGTAACGATCCCCGGAAAAAGTCCACATCTGCCGGTGTTAATAATGGCAGAACATTATTTTTTCCTATTTCCTGATCCAACGCGCGAAGAATGGCATCCCTTTGCCATGTTTCGTTATCGTATCCGAGATGGGCGTGCAGATCGACAAAAATCTTTTGCCCCGGCCTCGGACTGAATTGATTCGCATGCATTAAAGGTATTTCAATCTCTTCGTTATCAAAGAAGAACCTCTCCGAACCAACCGCATGCCACTGCACCTTGTAAGGACTCCAGACAACCTCTGCTTTTTGATCTGATCCCAAGAAGGAAACCTTTTGTCGTTTGGCTTTTTTATCACCAAGAATTTTATCGATCGTTGTCTGCTCAACTGTATTATTATCTAAAGCGATCCTGCTTTTCAGTTCCTCCGGCAATATGGCATTCCATCCGTTATTTAAAGAAAATTCATTTTTCGGTATAAACTTAACAAGCTGATTTCTAACTCTTACCCCAATACCCAACTGGTTGGCACTCCTATCAATACCAACCACAAAATCAGGATTTCCGTATTGATTGAAATGTTGTGTGATAAATTCACTTCCCTGCGGCAAAACTATTGTCTTTGCCGGATCAAGTAAGGCCGCATGAGTCAACTTTCTTTTATTATCTAATGAAATCAGATGCGTTTGGTATTCACTCGGAGTCGGCATGGCATTTAGAACCCGCTCGTACTCTTGGGCTAACAATTTCTCGACGGAATAATTCTGTTTAGACAAATCAACCATTTTAACGCCTAATTCACTGATATTTGGAATCGGCTTTTCATTTGGACCTAAATTGGTGAACATACCACTGGTAATAGCTGTGCTTTCATAGTCGCTAAATTGACTAATGGCCTCCGCCGTTTCAATAATCTTATTATCGGTATCCACAACACCTTGATCCGCAGAGAAAATGGCA
>JAGQKQ010000111.1 GCA_020430005.1 Candidatus Omnitrophota bacterium | reverse complement strand
CGAGAGGCCTCGAACCCCCGACCTGCTGATTACAAGTCAGCTGCTCTACCAACTGAGCTACGCCAGCACAATATAAAACGCTCTGAACTTACCTTTACAGATTCTTTATAATTCTCTTGTGGAATCCGCCGAAGCTAACACCCGTCTTTGTCAAATACTTAGCATGTTTGACTTCGCCGGGCTGATCCACTTTTTGCAAAGGCGGATCAATATTTTTGGAAAAACTCTTTCCAGAGGGAATGAATATACCAGATTTATTTATTGATGTAAAGGGAAAAACTGGCTGCTTGTTGCTGGTCGCTGGGGCTACTGATTGCTACCAACCGGCATCCAGTAACTTAATTATAAGCGCCCTAGTATCGCCTCGGTGAATTCCTTAGTTCCCCCGGTACCGCCCAGATCCTTGGTAGTCCGGTCAACGGCGGAAATCGTCTGTTCAATAGCCGCACGGATACGGTCGGCCCGATCGGCCATTCCCAAATGATCCAGCATCAAAGCGGCCGCAAGAATCAGGGCCACCGGATTCGCCAGGTTCTTTCCGGCAATGTCCGGAGCACTGCCATGAACAGCTTCAAAGATAGCCACATAATCTCCGATATTCGCTCCCGGCGCCATACCTAATCCGCCCACCAAGCCGGCGCACAAATCCGAAACAATATCACCAAATAAATTGGTCGTCAAAATCATATCAAACTGATGAGGATTCATCACCAACTGCATACAACAATTATCCACAATGTATTCCACCGTCTCGATATCCGAGTATTTCTGGGCAATTTCTCTGGCCGTTTTTAAAAATAATCCCGAGGTGGATTTCATAATATTGGCTTTATGAACAATCGCAACTTTCTTTCGTCCTTTCTTTCGGGCGAATTCATAGGCGAATGTCGAGACACGTTCGCATCCTTTTTTAGTCATCACACTAATGGCTTCGGCATGTGTTCCGCTTTGCGTGACCACCTGTCCTTCTCCCGAATACATCCCTTCTGTATTTTCCCGAATGGTGATGATATCAATGTCTTCAAAAACGGCTTTTGTACCGGGATACGATAAGGCCGGGCGAACATTGGCATACAAATCAAACATTTTTCTTAACGTCACATTCACAGATGTAAACCCGCCGCCAACGGGTGTGGTAATCGGGCCTTTTAAAGCAATACCATTTTGTTTAATCAATTCGATGGTTTTGGCCGGAATAAGCTCGTCCCCCTTATCCAGGGCTGTCTGTCCGGCTTCGGCAAAATCATATTCAAAGGGACAATCCAGTTTTTTCAATATTTTTAGGGCGGCCTCTGTGATGTCCGGTCCGATTCCGTCTCCGGGAATGACCGTAATGCGGCGTTTTTCCATATATCTTTCCTCCTGTAATCCAGACTAAATCAGGATTTAAAAATATTATAACAACATAAAAAAAATTGTATATAATAGAGTCATTAAAAATTTGGAACCCCAGTAACCCTGAGACCCTGTAACCTCTGGGTCACCGGAGTTCAGGGACGCTGGAGCCCGTATAAAAATGCTTACACATTTAACAATTAAAAATTTCGGCCTGATCAACCAACTCACTTTAGAATTTGATGATCATTTGAATGTTCTTACCGGAGAAACCGGCGCTGGAAAATCTATTGTCATCGGCGCTCTGCGTGTCGCCCTGGGTGATCGTATCAGCACATCGCAAATCCGTGATCCTGAAAATCCCTGTATTATCGAAGCCGCTTTTTTTCTAAATGATGAATTGCGTCAGTTGAGTATCTTTCAGGAACTTTGTCCGGAAGACGATCCGAATATTATTATTCAGCGTGTCTCCAGAACGAATGGCCGTAATTCCATAAAAGTTAACGGGCAAATGATCACAGTCAGTCAGTTAAAGGAAATAGGAAACCATTTGATGGACTTTCACGGTCCGCATGATCATCAGATGTTGTTAGCGACAGAATCGCATATTCAGATGCTGGATCGTCTGGTGGATTTTGGCTCTATTCGCAATGAATATGATAAAGGTTACAACGAATATACCAAAATAAGACAGCAACTCAACGAACTCCGCGATCTATCCTCCTCTCGTGATCGGGAGATTGATTTATTGTCTCATCAAGTTAAAGAATTGGAACAGGTTTCCCTGCAAGACGAAGAGTATCAAAGCCTGAAAGAACAACAAACCAAACTGACTAATGCCGAACGCTTATTTGAGTGTACGAATCAACTACAGGAATTTCTGGAAAACTCGGAAAACTCTACTTCTGAATTATTACGCAAAGCCTTCGGCCCGATGAAAACATTAAATCAGACCGATGAATCCACTGAGCCGTTAATGGATCTTTTAACCCAATGTCAGGACCTTAATGAACAATTGATTAATGAAGTGAATGATTATGCCGACGGCCTGTCTTTTGAGCCGGCTCGTGCCGAAGAAATTCATCAGCAATGCGATATTTACGATGACATCCTGCGCAAATATGGACCGACGTTAGATGACGCGCGTTCATTCTATCAAAGCGCAAAGGAAAAATTCGATTTGCTTAATGATCTGGAACATAACGACGCAGAATTAAAAAAACAACTCGCTGCAAAAGAAAAAGAGCTGACGGCTCTTGCGCAAAAAATGAGCAAACTCCGAAAAGAACAAGCTTTTCTATTAAAAAAGACCATCGAAAAAGAATTGTCCGAACTCGGCATCGCCAATGTGCAATTTGAAGTGCGCTTTGAAAAAAGCAGCCTGGTACGCCCTGCCGGTTATGATAATATCACATTCTTTATTAGCCCTAATGCCGGTGAAGATCTAAAGCCTCTGTCAGAAATCGTATCCTCCGGAGAGGCTGCCCGTTTAATGCTGGCGCTTAAGAAAGCCTTGATTAAAGTGGACCCAATTCCTGTGCTTATTTTTGATGAAATTGACGCGCAAATCGGCGGACGTCTGGGCACCGTAACCGGACAAAAGTTAAGAGAACTGTCTAAAATCCGACAGGTTATTGTGATTACCCACCTCCCTCAGATCGCCTCTTTCGCAAACCTTCATATGAAAGTCACCAAATCTGTAAAAGACAAGCGGACGATTACTGATGTCCGGATACTTGACCAAAAAGAACGTGTTCAGGAATTGGCCGAAATGATGAGCGGGCAAACCGAAAGTGCTATTGCCGTCAAGCATGCGACCGACATGCTAAAGTTAGCGGCTAGCTCCTAGTTGCCAGTGCTTAGTCTCAAGGGTCATCCCCGCGAAAGCGGGGATCCAGTAAAAAGGAATATAAATATCTTTATAACTAGATTCCCGCCTACGCGGGAATGACAAACAATTAACACAAGCAGCCAGTACCCATAACCTAAATTTGCATTTGAATTTTCGGCCTTTTTATGTTAATTTATGCCTTCATAATAGTCACTAGTTTCTAGTGCCTAGTTCTTGGCATAAGTCAGAAATTATAAATGCCAGCAATTAACAGTTAAATATAATTTGTTTTTAGGGCCTGATTTTAAAGATACTTAGCACCAGGCACTAAGCACCAACAACTAGAATCGAACAGGAGTTTATGATGAAAAAAATTGGTATTTTAACGAGCGGTGGTGATTGCGGCGGGTTAAATGCGGTAGTAAAAGGCGCTGCCTCAATGGGCCATAATCTTGACATTCAATCTTATATTATCCCTAATGGTTATGCGGGACTTTATAATCTTCAGGATTTCGATAAATTAGTCGAATTAACGCCTTCCCGTGTGGATTTTGTCAATTCCAACGTTGCTGGTTCTGAAGCCGGACATTCCCGCGTAAAAATTAAAAAAATCGAAAATCCGGATAAATATAAACAAATTAAAAAGGGTCTGGCCAAATTTAAACTGGACGGTTTGGTCATTAGCGGTGGTGACGATACCGGAAGTGTTATGGTGGATTTAACCGAGCAAGGTATTAAATGTGTGCATGCCCCTAAAACAATGGACCTTGACTTGCAAAGCTATTCGGTCGGATTTGATTCAACTGTAAACCGTATTGCCGCTTTTGCGGAAGATATTAAAACAACCGGCCGTACTCATAACCGTATTATCGTTATGGAAGTATTCGGACGTTATGCCGGACATACGGCGTTTCGCGCCGGTGTTGCCGCGGAAGCTGATGCGGTCCTGATTCCGGAAATTCCTGTCGACTTCGACATTGTTTACGAGCATTGTAAAACACGTTTTATGAAGCGTGTTACAGAATCGGATGTCAAAGCCGGAACTTATCTTATTCTTGTTGCCGAAGGTTTAAAAGACGCCAGTGGATCGGAACTTTATGATGAAACTGCTCCGGCCGATGCGTTCGGACACAAACGTCTGGCCGGTGCCGGAAAATATGTTGTTAATGAATTAACGAAACGCTTTGCGGCTGATCCAGCCGTTAAGGACTTCATGAAGAAAGAAAAAATGTTCGTGGAAAATCTTTACGAAATTCCGGAAGTCCGCTCCGTCGCTCCGGGCCACTTAGTTCGTTGTGGACATTCTTCCGTTTATGACGTTAACTTTGGAAAAGAAGTTGGCGGCGGCGCTGTTGTTCTTCTAAAAAATGGTGTTTATGGTGTTACTGTTGTTGGCGTTAACCGCGGAAAAATCCAATACTTGGAAACTAAAAAAGTCATCAAACAGCGCTATGTCGATGCCGGTATGATTTCGTTCTATGAGCGCTTGGGTATTAATTTCGGCCGCCGTCCTGAAAATAAAGAAATGGAAACTGAAGAGAAAAAAGGCAAAGTCGAACGTATTATGTAGATAGGCAACATGCCACTTAGTTACTGGTTGCTAGTCGTTAGTTGCTAGCAAGCAACTAGTCCCGAGCAACGAGCAACTTAAAATGAGGTTCATATTGTCCAATAAAACACTATCAACCTTTTTTATAATGATCCTGCTGGGGCTGTTAACAGCCTCAGCATTTTTTTTACGTCTGGATAACTTTAAAAACAGCCCCGCCCGCAGCATTGACGAAGTCGTTTACTCCCGGATGGCCAAACAAATCCGTACCGATATTAATAATTATAATACCATTCCCTACGCCGAAGAACTGATGGCTAAAGGACGTACTTTACCGGATTATTTTACTCAACCGCTTTTTAAACATCCCCCCTTATTTGTTTTTCTGATTGCTGTTTCGATGCAATTCTTTGGAGAAACAATGCTGGCCGCGGGATATGTTTCGCTGCTGTTATCGGCCCTAACCATTCCACTGGTATACTTGCTTGGAACATCGGTGTATGACCGAAAAGCAGGACTCATTGCCTCACTCCTTCTTTGGATGGACCCTGTCAGCATCATCTGTTCACAAAAAGTGTGGTTAGGAACGACGCTTACATTCTTTTCTGTCTTGGCTGTCCTTTTTTTCTCCCAAGCTGTTAAAAAAGAAAAGAATATTTTTTTCCTATTAAGCGGCGTGGCTGTCGGATTAGCGGCAGCGACAAAATATACCGGTTGTCTTTTAACATTCGCCTTCGCTCTTTACGCAATCAGTTACCGCCCACGCTTATGGCGCAACGGATTTTTTATCCTCAGCCTCTTTTTGCCTTTTGTGGTCCTGACGCCCTGGTTTATCTGGAATTATAAAGTCTACGGCCCGACACTCATTCAAAATCAGGCCACACTTCATTATGAGGTTGTTCGATTATTTGAAGGATTTTCCTTACTAAAAGCCGGTCTTCTCATCATTCTGCTCTTTTGTCTCGGAGCAGGGCTGAAATATTTCAAAGGGGACCGTATTCAAGATAGACAAACTCCATCAATCCCGGCAGCCGGCTGGCTATTATTTACCGGACTTTTGGTTATTCTCTGGGAATCCATCGCCCGCTCCTTAACTTTTGGCCCGCTGCCTACCCATTCCTGGGGCAGCGGCCTGTTTCGGCATGAACCGCCGGTTTTTTATTTCGGCCGTTTAATTGAATTTTCCTTTGTTTATGTATTCGCTTTTGCGGGACTATTTCATCTATATCCCGATGATAATTCCCAGAAAAATATCCTGACACTCTCCGCAATTATCATCCTGGCCTTTTTTATTTTATGGAGAAATTACCAATCACGTTATATTTTAGCGGCCATTCCTTTTCTTCTTATTCTGGCCGGACGTGCCATG
>JAGQKQ010000110.1 GCA_020430005.1 Candidatus Omnitrophota bacterium | reverse complement strand
AGTCAATACACACTTCTGGATCAATAACAAGCATTTCGGCATCTTCATGAAAACAATCGACCGGACACACTGTAACACAATCCGTGTATTTACATTTGACGCATGGTTCAGTAACGACGTGTGCCATTTATTCCTCCTAATAAAAAGTTAATTATTGCTCAGTTAAATAATACCAGCCTCGAGGAGCTTTGTCAATTGACCCTCAAGAGACAGAAACGGTCTCTTTTTCGGAAATGGCCACAGATTCCGCTTTAGGCCCGTTTTCTGACGGTTTTCGTGTTTTCTTCTTTTTTGAAATTCCGAAGAATTTCTCGACGAAATACTCTACAAAAGCCTTAAAACCGTGAAGCTTTCTTAATAAATCGCCCATAGAGCGGATTGAAATCAGCATCTGCCACATCTGCTTGGGACGGAGATAAAACTCTTTCAGTCCTTTATCAATATATTCATCAATATCCTGGCTGGAGAATTGGGGATAGCTTAACAGCGTCCGTTGTTCTTTTTGGGCGTTCAGCCATTCCCGCCAGTCGTCGGCGCGCAAATAATTGTTTTCTTTAGCCCAGCGATAAATGGATGTGCCTGGATAGGCGGCCACACCGGTAATCTGAACGGTGTCCAAAGGTAAGGACTTGGCAAAATCAATGGTCTGTTGAGCAGACTGTTTGGTTTCTCCGGGGGCGCCGATCATAAAACATCCATGAACGGTGAAGCCCAGTTCATTAGCACGAAACGCATAATCGCGAGCCATATCCACATTCACGCCGCCTTTGGCAATCGCCTTTAAGCCTTCATCGTGACCGAATTCAAAACCTGTCATCAACATGCGGCAACCGGCTTCGCGCATCAGAGGAAGGACTTCCAGATTCGTATTCACCCGCATATTACACGACCAGGAAATCTTTTTGTGCAATCCGCGCTTCATAATCTCGTTGCAGACTTCTGTGACATGCTCATCATCAGCGGCAAAGGTATCGGTCTCGAACATAATTTCACGGATTTGGGGATGAAGCTTCAGGTCGTGTTCCATCTCATCAACCACACTTTTCGCCGAACGATTACGCAGTTTATATCCATACATCAATTGCGGATCACGACAGAACGTGCAACCATTGTTACACCCGCGTCCCGTCATTAAAGTTAGAAACGGAAATTTTTTGCCGCCGTCAGGATACCATTCCGGCTCAATCAACTGCCAGGCCGGAAAGGGAAGTTCTTCCACGTTAATCGGCGGATAATTTGGATTATTAACAACCGTCGCGCCGTTAAACCAGGACAGACCTAAAACTTTATCCGGAGACATACCGTCAGCTAAATCTCTAAGAGAGTAGTCGTATTCATGCCGCAGAACATAGTCGACCACGCCGCGGCCGATTTCCGCTAATGTATTTTCCGGTTCAGCCGACACATGCTGCCCGACAAAAGCCACTTTACACCCTGTTCGTTCTTTAATAATTCTGGCTTGTTCAATGTCATTATAAACAGACGGGGTTGTGGCATGGATAACCAGCAAATCCGGTTTATGATTTTCAACAATTGCAAAAGATTCTTCCGGCGTGAGATTACGGGCGGCCGCTTCAACAAAAATAGTATTATGTCCACGATCGAGAAGAACCTGTGCTGCTGTTAATAAATATTCAGGATGGCGCTGAACACGCCCACGGGATTTGGCCGCCCAGCGGGCAACCCGGACAAAATCTTCCCCAAAGGAGGGATTAAGGATGGCTACATTCATGGATTCCCTAAACGTTACGGTTAAGTGACATGCTTATCTGTTATTCATATTAGGCATAAGTGTCTCTAATTTCAAGGATATTTTGAATTAATTTTGAAAAAATATCACATTTTAGAGTACTATGAAAAATACGGTGTTTTTTTGCGAAAAATTTCTATTTTCTGTTAATATATGTTCTAAGGTTTAACGCTTAATTAGAAGGAGAAAAGTTATGTTTAATCCAGTCATTATCGGAGCCATTGTCGGCCAAAGTATTATTTCCCAATTTAACCGCATGATCGGAGCTATTGTGGGTTATGTTATTACAACCGGAATTCTGATCTGGGGCATCGGCCTCTATAATGACGGCTACGGCGTGGCCTTTTTCGGGAATAATATTTCACAGGAAATCTTTATCGTTTTGTGCCTGGCTTGGTACGGCTTTAATACATGGGAATTTATCGGTGTAAAAAAAGTCGACGATGCCTTAAAAAAAGGCCTGCAAAACCCTGTCCTGAATAATCCCGAGGTTGTTCAGTTTTATCAAACGACCATGCGCTGCTGGGCTGAAGGTCAATTAAACCACATCAATTCTGCCTTCCAACCGGAAGGAAAAAACAATTTTTATGAAAAATTTGTCGCCGCTTACCCGCCTTTTGAAGGTAGCGCCCTTGATGTCCTCTTTAGACAATTTTCACCCAAAGAAGGGGAATTTATGGTTGGAATTGGTGATGACGATAAAATTGGAAACAGCGCCTGGTTTATTTTAACCAACCAGCGCCTTATCCAGCGCGATGGAATCAGTAATAACTTCCGGGAAATTAAGCTTGAAGATATCCAATCCCTGAAATCCGGCTCCAAAGAAGGGGAAATGACACTGATCACAAAATCAGGCGGGGAAGAATCCTTTTCAAAACTCGGACTATATCCTAAAGACGAATTTATTACAAAACTGCTTAAATAGAACCTCATTCAATTATACTTATGCGAAATTTTAGAATTTCTTCTTTTATAAATTTGTTCCTCTGTTCAATTATGATAATCCTTCTCACCGGGTGTGGGGGAGGATCAGGCTCGCCGGAACAGGCTATTGCCCAATACTATAAAGCTTCTTATAAAAATGATCGGAAGGCTTTGGAAAAGTACTGGCGTATTAGTGATGATAATAAAAAAGCGAGAAAAGTTATTATCGAAAATCATATTCTTGTCGGAGAATTTTACGCCTCGTTAGAAAAAGTCGGCAAAAAGGCTATCGATCAAATGGTCCAGCGGGGTGAAATGGATCGCCGGGGAACAAACCTTAAACCGCCAAGCAGTAAAGAAATCAAAACCGCCATCAAAAATGCCTTTGAGTTAAAGAAGGGGGAGCAACGATTTGTTGTTTCGATTCCCAACCGTCGTCTGTTGTATGTCGGTAAATACAAAGGCCGCTGGTATGTCGAACATCCTTTTATTTCTGTGAATCGTACATGGGGCAAAAATGAAGTTGCCTTCTTTGAGGACATGAACAAGTTATATAAAGACATGCGTAAAGAAATCAAAAAATCCAAAGATATCCTTCAAACTCAAGCCGGTCTGCGTATGTTCTTAACGGAACTCCAGGCCAAAGAGCAAGATCTCATGTTTAAGCATAACATTCCATTGCTGGTAAAATAACATCTCTTTTCCTTCCGTTACAAACAAACTCCGGTTTTATAATTAACAAATCCATCAGACCTTCTATAATTAAGCCAGAACGTGGAAAAACCACAGAAAGGCTTAATATATGTTTTTATTTGTCGTTTTTATCGTTATGTTGGTGATGATCGGTGTTGATGCGGGGTGGAAGAGGGCGCTTAAAATTTTCGGATTTTACTTCCTGGCAACGCTTGTTCTGGAATTAGCTGATAATGTCTTTACACTGCATAAATCCGGTGCTTTTCAGGCCTTATCCATTCTACTCCTGGGAAGTTTCACCGTCTATACGGTCATCTACAATATCTACCGCGGAAATATTATCCACCGTTAATTTTTCCTCTATTGACGTCTGTTAACCCTTTATATATAATGTGTTCCATTGATTTATCAGGACCAACCCCCAGTATTTAGAAAGGATTTTTTATGGCTTCGGAATTTAATCCCGCGGATATCAAAAAAACACTCACCGTTAACGGACAAACATATAACATCGCTTCATTTCAAAAACTAAAAGACTTAAATATCGGTTCTCTGGAAAATCTGCCATTTTCGATTAAGGTCCTTTTAGAAAGTGCCGTTCGCAATTGTGACAATTATCAAGTCACTTTAAAAGATATTCAAACGATTATCGGCTGGTCGCCGAAGTCTACCGATGCCAAAGAAATTGCCTTTAAACCCGGACGTGTTATCTTGCAGGATTTTACCGGTGTGCCTTGTGTTGTTGACTTGGCCGCGATGCGTAATGGTTTAAAAAATCTCGGGGGGGATTACAAAAAAATTAATCCGCAAGTGCCGTGCGATTTGGTTATCGATCACTCCGTTCAGGTGGATGCCTTCGGCACACCGGATGCCCTGGAAAAAAATGTCGCGATTGAATTTCAGCGCAATCAGGAGCGTTATGAATTTTTGAAATGGGGACAAAACGCATTTAAAAATTTCCGTGTTGTTCCGCCGGCTACAGGAATTGTTCATCAGGTTAATTTGGAATATTTAGCTAAAGGTGTCTTGCAAAAAAACGTTAATGGGGAAAACTGGGCGTATCCGGACAGTCTTGTTGGAACAGACAGTCACACCACCATGATCAATGGTCTTGGGATTGTCGGCTGGGGTGTCGGGGGAATTGAAGCCGAAGCCGTTATGCTTGGCGAACCCATTTACATGTTATTACCGGAAGTGATCGGTTTTAAAATGACCGGCCGTTTAAACGAAGGCGTTACCGCTACCGATTTGGTTCTAACCGTTACAGAAATGTTGCGGAAAAAGGGCGTTGTTGGAAAATTTGTCGAATTCCATGGCGACGGGATCCAGCACTTAAGCCTGCCTGACCGTGCGACCATTTCAAACATGGCACCGGAATACGGAGCCACGATCGGAATTTTCCCGATTGATGATGAAACCTTGAATTATTACCGTTTAACCGGACGTACCGATGAAGAGGTTGCTCTTGTCGAAGCCTACATGAAAGAGCAGGGCATGTTCTATAATCCGGCGACAAAAGATCCCGAATTTACGGACACGTTAGAGTTAGACTTATCCACCGTTCAACCATGTTTAGCCGGACCAAAACGTCCACAAGACCGTATTGCCTTATCTGATATGAAAACATCTTTTGATAGTATTCTCAGCACACCGGTAGACAAACGCGGTTTTGGTTTAAAAGACGAACAGTTAAAAAGCACTGCTGTTGTCAAAAACGGAGCATCGACAACGATTGAACATGGTTCGGTTGTGATCGCGGCGATTACCAGTTGTACAAACACATCGAATCCATCCGTCTTAATCGGCGCCGGAGTACTGGCCAAAAAGGCTCGGGAAAAAGGTTTGAACGTTAAAAGTTTTGTCAAAACCAGCTTTGCGCCGGGATCACAGGTGGTTGAAGAATACATCCGCGAATCCGGGCTCATCAAACCGTTAGAAGAACTTGGTTTTCATATTGTCGGTTACGGGTGTACAACCTGTATCGGAAACAGCGGACCTTTACCGGAAGCGGTGGCGAAGGCTGTTACAGAAGGCGATCTTGTTGCTGCCAGTGTTTTAAGTGGAAACCGCAACTTTGAAGGCCGTGTAAACCCGCATGTTAAAGCCAATTATCTGGCTAGTCCGCCACTGGTTGTCGCTTATGCCTTGGCCGGGACCGTTGACATTGACTTGTCGACTGAACCGATCGGACAGGACAGTAACGGAAATGACGTATTCTTAAAAGATATTTGGCCCAGCAAAGACGAAATCAATGAATATGTTTCCAAGTTTGTCACCGCGCAGGCTTTCCGTAAACGTTACAAAGATGTTTCCAAAGGAAATAAAGAGTGGAATGCCATTGCATCCACTGAATCGGATTTATACGATTGGAACGCGAAAAGCACCTATATTCAGGAGCCGCCATTCTTCTTCGAGCTGGCGCACGATCCTGCGCCCATCGAAGGCATTCATGGCGCGCGCGTCCTGGCGCTGCTTGGCGACTCGATCACGACTGATCACATTTCGCCAGCGGGCGACATTGCGCTGAAAAGCCCGGCGGGCGAGTATCTCGTCGCGAACGGGATTGAGAAGCCGGATTTCAACAGCTATGGCACCCGCCGCGGCAATCATGAAGTCATGATCCGGGGTACGTTCGCCAACATCCGCCTGCGCAACCAGCTTGCGCCGGGCACGGAGGGTGGTGTCACTGTCTATCTGCCCACAGGTGAGCAGATGAGCATCTACGAGGCG
>JAGQKQ010000010.1 GCA_020430005.1 Candidatus Omnitrophota bacterium | reverse complement strand
ATTTGTCGGTGCGGACGCGTTGACACTGGGTTTAACCTTAGACAAGGTTGTGGCCAAGCAGGTTTTTCTTGGTGAAGGTATTCCAACTGCCGAGTTTTTTAGTACGGATAATCCGGATGACGCAGAAACCTTAAATACCATCGGATATCCACTAATTGTTAAAACGCGCCATGAAGGATCTTCCAAGGGAATAACGGAAGAGTCGAAAGTTAATAATCTTGAAGAATTAAAAAAACGTATTCGTTTTGTTGTTGAAAACTATAATCAGCCGGCCCTGGTAGAAAAGTTTATTTCGGGACAGGAATTTACGATTGCCGTTTTAGGAAATGGCGAAGAAGCACAGGCCATGCCGGTTGTACAGACCAGCATTAATGGCCAGAAAGATTTTGAAGATAAGGTTTATACAAACCGCAATATTTATGATGGAAGCGTAAAGTATTTGTGTCCCGCTCCGGTGTCCGCTGAATTAACAAAGACGCTTCAAAATCTGGCTGTTCAAGTTTTTCGTGCCGTTGACTGTCGCGATTTAGCGCGTGTCGACTTTCGCGTTGATAAAAAAGGCCAGCCATATGTTTTGGAAATCAATCCGTTGCCGAGTTTTGATGTGGAAGATGTCTTTCATCTGTTCCCAAAATGCTTCGGAGCGAGCTTTGAAGAAACTATAAAATTAATTCTAAATCTCGCGTTAAAACGGTATAATCTAATAGACAAAAATTTTCCGATATTCTATCAACAGGAGTTAATGGCTTGAATCCATTAGACCTTCTTCAAAAGCGCTCTGACGGGGCGTTGTCGCGGAAATTTTCCCGTGAGCTGCTGATTCCGCTTAACGAACGCGAACAGGAAATCCTTTCTTATTTCAAACATAACGATCAAACCGACTGGGAAGACTGGCGCTGGCAATTACGCAATCGTATTAGAACGAGAGACGTTCTGGCCCCGATGGTCCCTTTAACGGAGCAAGAGGAAAAGGGGCTTGAAGAAGGCGCGATCGGCAAGTTGACAATGTCTATTCCACCGTACTTTGCCAGTTTAATCGATCCCGATAATCCTAAATGTCCTATTCGTCTTCAGAGTATCCCGCAAGGTCATGAGCTGACAACATCAAAAGAAGAAATGCGTGATCCGTGCGGCGAAGACAAGCATTCACCGGTTCATGGTTTGGTTCATCGCTATCCGGACCGTGTCTTATTTTTAGTGAACGAAATGTGTGCTATGTATTGCCGGTATTGTACGCGTTCACGTATGGTCGGTGATGGAGAAAGAACGCTGAGTACAGAAACCTACAAGGCCGCCTTTGATTATATCCGCGCGCATAAAGAGATTCGTGATGTTTTGATTTCCGGCGGTGATCCGTTGACGCTAAGCGACAAAGTTCTCGAATATATTATCCAGAATTTAAAATCCATTGATCATGTGGAGTTTGTGCGGATCGGGACGCGCATTCCGGTGACTTTACCGCAAAGGGTAACACCGGAATTAGTAGATATGCTCAAAAACTACTCTCCTATATGGATGAGTATCCATTTTAACCATCCGTCGGAAATTACCGATCGTGTTAAAGCGGCCTGCAACCTGATCGCCGACAGCGGTATTCCGATGGGTAGTCAGACCGTTCTGTTGAAGGACGTGAATGACGATCCGGCCGTTATGAAATCCTTAATGCATGAGTTATTAAAGATTCGAGTTCGGCCTTATTATATCTACCAGTGCGATCCGATTGTCGGATCCAAACATTTCCGGACACCGGTCTCAACCGGGTTACGGATTATGGAACAACTCCGTGGTCACACAACCGGTTACGCTGTTCCGACTTATGTTATTGATGGCCCGGGCGGCGGCGGAAAAATACCGATTTCTCCCGAGTATATTGTCGAAAGAAAAAAGGACCGCTATGTTCTTCGCAATTATTCCGGTGAGACTTTTGAGTATTTTGATCCGCAAATCGACGAATAAAGACCATTCTTCCGCAGGATTTTGATCTCCAAAAAAACGAGAATTTCCAACATTGACAAAATCAATGGCTATGTTAGGATACCGCCAATTGGCGCCGAAAGGCGACGTTCATATGACATTTAATAATCATTTTTAATATTGGAGAATAACCATGAAAAAGATTGAAGCCATTGTGCGAAAAGAGAAGTTTGAGGAGGTTTGCACCGTTCTGGAGGATTCCGGGTTGGGAGGCATTACTGTGACCGAGGCTAAAGGGTTTGGCAATCACCGTAACGGCCTGCAGCCGAAAATGAAGATCGACATCTATGTGGACGAATTTCAGGTAGAAAAGGCCATTGAAATGATCCGGCGGGTGGCCCGTACAGGGGTGACCGGAGACGGTAAAATCGCGGTGCTGCCGATGGACAATATTGTCCGTATCCGTAACGGGGAAGAAGGGGCCGGAGCCATTTAGGCGCTCATTATTATTTCTTTACAATTCAGGAAACTATACTATAATAGCAAAACACTGAATTGGTCAATTCAGGGATAATATGGTACATTAAAATAATAAGGTGGTGAATAGTTAATGATCGAAGTTAAAGTCTCAGATCAGAATCATTTTGAAAAGGCCATGAAGATCTTCAAAAAGGCCTGTCAAAAAGATGGTTTTATGATGGAATTAAAAGAGCGGCGATTTTACACAAAGCCGTCCGAAAAAAAACGTCATAAAGGCAAGAAAAAGTAAGATTTAGTATTTAAGAAAAGGGCAAGCCTGTTGCAAAACGGCTTGCCCTCTCTGTTCCTGAAAGCGGTCCATGAGCGCCAACTCCAAAAAAGTCGCTATCCTTGTTGAAGATTTATACCAGGTTTTAGAAGTCTGGTACCCACGCCTGCGTTTAAAAGAAAATAATATCGAAAGCCCGTTTATCGGAACGGGGACCAAAGACACCTATGGCAGTAAAGAAGGTTATCCTGCCCAGGTTGACTTTTCTATTGAGGATGTCAAAGCGGACGATTTTGATGGCGTTATTATTCCCGGAGGATTTGCTCCTGATATCTTAAGACGGTACCCGAAAATTGTTCAGTTTATCAAGGATATTCATAATCAGGGCAAAGTGGTCGCTTCCATTTGCCACGGGGGATGGCTTTTGGTGTCCGCGGGGATTTTAAAGGGACGCAAGGCCACATGTTTCTTCGCAATTAAAGATGATTTGATCGCCGCGGGTTGTGATTATGTTGATGAAGAAGTTGTGGTTGATAAAAATCTAATCACATCCCGTAAACCGGAAGACTTAACAGCCTTTACCCAAGAAATTATTAAACAATTAACCTAGTCACTCGCCATTCGTCGCTTGTCGCCCGAAAAAACAAGCAACGAGTCCCGAGCAACGAGCAACCAGAAAATGATTAAAGTTAAACGAGCGCTTATCAGTGTTTCCGACAAAAAAGGATTGATTCCTTTTGTCAAAGGACTGCATGCTTTGGATGTCGAGATTTTATCCACGGGCGGTACAGCCAAGCAGATTCGTGATGCCGGTGTCCCTGCAATCGAAGTTTCCGATTACACGGGATTCCCCGAAATGCTCGACGGACGGGTGAAAACTCTACATCCGAAAATCCATGGCGGTTTACTGGCCCTCCGCGACAAAGAAGAACACATGGAGCAAATTCACCGTCATGATATTGGTCTGATTGATATGGTGGTGGTAAATCTTTATCCTTTCGAAAGCGTCACCAAAAAGAAAAACGTGTCGATGGAAGAGGCGATCGAAAATATTGATATTGGCGGGCCGTCTATGCTCCGCTCAGCGGCGAAAAATTTTAAAAGTGTTGCGGTGGTGTCCAACCCCGAACGCTATGAAAAGATTTTGAAAGAATTACAAATTAACAGCGGTATTCTTCCGGACACCATTCTTTACCGTCTGGCTGTTGAGGCGTTTACACATACCGCGCGGTATGACACACTAATTTCCGAGTTTTTAAAGAAGAAAACCGAAAGCGAAAGCTTTTCACCTTTTCCCGATGAAGTGCGTTTGCATTTTACCAAAGTGCAAGATTTGCGATATGGAGAAAACCCCCATCAACAGGCAGCCTTTTACAGCGACTCTGATGCCAACGGTTTAGCCAAAATTAAACAGCGTCACGGCAAAGAACTATCGTTTAACAATATTCTGGATTTAAATGCCGCTATCGATTTTATCAAAGATTTTAAATCGCCGGCCGCGGTGATTATCAAACATAACAATCCCACCGGTATGGCGGAAGATACAGAACTTTCCAAAGCGTTTAAAGCCGCTTTAAAAACGGACCCGATTTCAGCCTTCGGCGGAATTATCGGTTTAAATAAAAAAGTTGATCTGCCGACGGCAAAGTTGATTGAAAGCAGTGGTTTTATGGAGTGTGTGATCGCTCCGGGCTTTGAGACAAATGCCTTTAAACAGCTCACCAAAAAAAAGAATCTCCGTCTTATCGAATTAAACCTGAAAAATGTGAAGACGGAAGGCTGGGATTTAAAACGTGTGCATGGCGGGCTGCTGGTTCAGGATAAGGATACAAAGGATATTCAAAAAGCCGATTGGAAAGTGGTTACGCAGAAGAAACCGACGGCCGCTCAAATGGAAGCGTTGTTGTTTGGGTGGAAGGTTATCCGTAACGTTAAATCCAATGCCATTCTTCTGGTAAAGGGAAAACAAACGGTCGGTATCGGTTGCGGGCAAACCAGCCGCGTCGAGAGTGTCCGTATCGCTATTGAAAAAGCCGGAGCCAATACCAAGAATTCTTTTCTTATCTCCGACGCGTTTATTCCGCATATTGATAATGTTCAGCTGGCTGCGCGGGCCGGTGTTAAAGCTATTATCCAAACCGGTGGCTCAATCGCCGATGAAGATGTCATCAAAGAAGCGGACAAACACAAAATTGCCATGGTCTTTACCGGCGCGCGGCACTTTAAACATTAATCTCAGCCTGCCCCTTAAGCAAAAAATTCAAAATGACATTCCAAGACGCCACAGTCTATATCGAATCCTTTATCAATCATGAACTTTATCTGGATCAAAGCACGCCGAAGACGTTTTCTTTGGACAATATGAAACGGCTGCTGGCCGCGTTAAACCATCCTGAGAAAGACCTTTACGTTGTTCATATTGCCGGTTCAAAGGGGAAAGGGTCGACGGCCGCGATGACAGCGTCGGTTTTAGAGCAAGCCGGCTTTTCTGTTGGTCTCTATACTTCGCCGCATATTTATAATGTCCGTGAGCGCATTCGGGTGTTAAGAAAGTCATCGATTAAAGCTAAAGTGAAGGATCTTTTTCCCGATCAGATATCCGAGGAAGATTATGCTGTACTGGTTGAAAATCTCAAACCGGTTTTAGAAAAGGTTCGGGGTGAACGCCGCGAGAAACCGTTAAGTTATTTTGAAGTCTTAACGGCGTTGGCCTTATGTTATTTTCAGCAGCAAAAAACAGATGTCGTTATTTTGGAAACGGGTTTGGGCGGACGGCTGGATGCGACGAATGCGGTAGACTCCAAGATATGTGTTATTACGCCGATTAGCTATGAGCATACGAAATTATTAGGAAACTCTTTAACAGAAATTGCCGCAGAAAAGGCGGCGATTATAAAAGTAAACGGGCAACAGGTTATCGTTTCCGAACAAGTTGATGAGGTGAACGATGTTGTCCACCGGCGGTGCTCAGAGTTTAATATTAATCCGTGTATTGTCGGGGAAGATATTCAATATGAATCTGTTTCCCAGAATGATCACGGGCAGGTATGTCACGTGCGCACCCGGAACACTTATGAGAACCTGCAGCTTTCCTTGTTAGGGGCTCATCAGATTATTAATGCCGCGACGTGCATCGGAATCGTTGAGGCGTTGTTTGAACAGAAATTTGAAATTTCTCGGGAATCGGTATATAAAGGATTGTCCAGTGTATCCTGGCCGGGACGCATGGAGGTAATGGCTAAATCGGTCAGAACGGTTTTTGACGGCGCTCATAACCGCTCATCGGCACGGTTTTTGGCCGGTTGTCTAAAGATGATGTTTCCCAAGGGGAATGTTACAATCGTTCTGGGTGTTTTGAAAGACAAGGATTGTCTGGGGATTTGTGACGAGTTAAAGCATGTCGCGAATAAGCTTATTGCCACAGAGGCGCAACATCCGCGGGCCTATCATTTTAGTAAAGGGGAATTAGAAAAAGTATTTACGGAACAGCCATGCTTTTATACGCAGAGTGTTGAAGACGCGTTGAACCTGGCTTATAAAGAAACGCCGGAAGGCGGCGCGGTTGTGATTACAGGATCAATCTTTGTGGTCGGAGAGGCGCGTGGTTTTTTAGAGGATTAAACGATGTATCAATTAAAAAATATGGATGACACAATTGTTGCGGTTTCTACAGCGGCTGGACAAGGCGGTATCGGGATAGTCCGTCTTAGTGGAAAAGACGCTTTATCGATTTGTGACCGGATTTTCCAATCCGTCAAAGCGGATACAAAACCGTCTCAATTGAAGTCGCACACGGTTAATTACGGCTGGATTGTGGATCAAAAAGGAGAACGTATTGATGAAGTGTTATTAACCATTATGCGTGCCCCGAAGAGTTATACAAAGGAAGACGTTGTCGAAATCAGTTGTCACGGTGGGACGATCTCATTGCATAGTATCCTGACCTTAGCGACGGAAGCCGGTGCGCGGCTGGCCGAACCAGGAGAATTTACAAAACGCGCCTTTATTAACGGACGGATTGATCTGGCCCAGGCGGAAGCGGTGCTGGATATTATTCAATCCAAAACAAAGGCTTTTTTAAAAGTTAGTACGCATCAATTAAAAGGAGAGCTTTCTACCGAACTGGAATCCATCCGTCAGGACTTGATGAATGTTTATATCGAGATGGAAGCGATTGTTAATTTTCCTGAGGACGACATTGATTCCGAAGGACGTCAAAAACTCAGCAGGGATATTGATAAAGCGAAAGAAAAGGTGGATCGGCTTCTATCTTCGAGTGAACATGGACGTATATTAAAGGAAGGGATCAAGGTTGTCCTTTGCGGAAAGCCGAATGTTGGAAAGTCATCACTATTAAATATTTTTCTGAAAACGCCGCGCGCGATTGTTTCTGAAATCGCCGGTACCACTCGTGATACGATTGAAGAAACGGCGCAAATTAAAGGCATCCCGTTTCAGGTGATTGACACCGCCGGAATCTTAACGCCACGCGACAAAATTGAAGAAGAAGCGGTTAAGCGCAGTCATATGCATATTCAGGCCGCTGATTTGATCCTTTTTGTCCTCGATAGCAGTGTGCCGATTGAAGAAGAAGATATTAAATTGATGAATTCTATTAAAGAGCAAAACGTTTTAATCATTCTAAACAAAGAAGATCTTTTCGCCGTCACAACATTGGAGGGTGTGCAGAAAGCTTTTGGTGTACAGACCGTAGTGAGTGTTTCCGCGCTAACAAAGAATGGTATTGAATTATTGGAAGAAACGATTGTTCAAAAAGTCTGGCATGAAAAGACTGTTGATACACATGGAGTGATGGTGAGTAATCTGCGTCACATCACGGCACTGAAAGGTTGTCGGGACGATTTACAAAAAGGGCGTGATGATTTGCTAAACAACTTATCGCTGGAATTCATTTCGGAATATGTCAAACAGGCTGTTAATGGGTTAGACAGCATCACCGGTCGTAATATCGACACCGATCTTCTGGATAATATCTTTTCTCAGTTTTGTATCGGAAAGTAAAACGGTGGGCTGTTACTGGGGGTTTTCCTTGCTGATATTGTGAGCATCTTTCATTAAAAGGAATACATCTTTAAGAATTTCTTTATCCTGCATAAGATTCTGTACCTTTGGATTTTTGATCAACTCTACAAAGTTTTTCTCCGCCGCGAGACGCGCAATATCCTCGTCACTGTATAAATCTTTAATTTTTTGATTATCCATTAGCTTTTGATACGATTCGGTAGATTGCAGTTGCTGGAATTTCCGAGGATCTTCCACAATGGTCTTAATGCTCTCGGTGTCCATACTAATGACAGGAATTTTATCACCGGCGACTTTATAGATCGTTGCATAGGTATAGGATTCTACGATATTGTTTTGAATCCGGTCCAGGTAAGGCAATTTTAGCTGAACGTTTACAATTAAAAACAAAACGATAAAAAACAAGCCGCCTTTCCATGAGACATTGATCAATCCGGCCAGAAGCTGGGTAAATGAAAAGACGCTTTTTTCTTCATCTTTCTTCTTTTTTGTGAGCAGTATGCGGAAAAAATAGAAAATGAGGTTTAAAACAATGGTAGCTGTCATGGAGACCGTCAGGGCGATGAATAATTTGCCTGCTGTCTGAAAATAGGAATACCCGGCAAAAATTCCGCCGCCAAAGGCAATCAGTCCGAAAATGTTGCGCAACAATCCTTTAGTATAACCATCAATAAAAAAGACAAGAATGATGGCTATCACGATAAAATCGGTTAAATTTAAAAATTTTAGAGTATCCATAGTTTTTTGGGATTAATAGATGCCTCAGTATAGCATTTTTTGCAAAATTCGTAAAAAATTTTGTCATTTATTTGCATTTTGGCCCAGCATGTTCTATATTTCCGTTTAGGGAGAAGCAATCGGGGCCTTGCACAAAGACCTACCTAAAAAACAGGCTTTTCCGGAAAATGATCAGAGTTAAAAATTAATAAATTCTCTTGATAATTAGGACGATAGTATTAGAATGTAAATATAATATTAACAGCGTTTTTGTTTTCTAAAAACAATTAGAAAGTATTTCGATGACAACAAAGTCCAATCGAAGAAAAAGCAGACGTCAGCAATGCGCTGTTCCTGTCGATGGAAACGATCAGACAAACTTCGGACAGATGCAGACGTTTGATATCAGTAAGGGTGGAATCGGCTTTATATCTCATCAAAAAATTCCGCTTAATCAGGAAATCGCTGTGGAACTCGACCTGAAAGAGGGCGAGGATCCCGTACTGGCCATCGGTAAGGTGGTCTGGGTCGAGAAAATTCCTGATTCTGCAAATTACCGGATCGGTTTGACCTTCGAAGACCTTCGCCGAGGTTCCAAATCCCGTTTAAATGAGTATTTTCGTAAAAAATCGGCAGCCCGATATCGTTAACTATATAAAAAAGTAGTTGAAATGGTAGAGTCCATAGAAGCCCAAGACCGCAGGCTTTTTGAACGCTTTTCCGCGCGTTTTCCTACAAAATTTAAGGACGCCAGAGAAGGATTTGGCATTACAATTTCTCTTAAAGATGCGTCAGCTCAGGGCTTACGGCTGAGAACGATGGAAAGGGTTTATCTTAACGATAACATTAACCTGGAAGTCAAACTGCCGGATGGTCCTCTTCCAGTCCACTTAAGGGGCCGGGTTGTTTGGGTGCGCCCCATTGGTGAAAAGCTCTGGGAAGCCGGCGTCCAATTCCACCGGATCAACCTTCCTCAAATCGGCCGATTTTACAAATTTGTTTCCGCTTCTTCTTCCCAAGCATAGACGGCCAAAACGTCTTGTCTTTCCAAAAGTTTCAACGATCTTTATTTAGAGACAAAAATCTTGACCTCTATAAGACTCTATGATATTCTTACAAAACATTTTGAATAGTATATTCAAAAAAACAGGTTCATTGTCCTGTTTATTTTTTACGGCTTTCTTTTCAAGTAGAGTTGTAAGTTCTTGATATATTTTGCTTTTTTATAGATTGTGATAAAACATCTCGAAAGGGAAAAGTATGAAAACAATAAACCGTATTTTTTGTTTGTGTTTATGTTTGCTAGTTACGGCGGGTCTTTTGAGTTCCTGTGCTCAGAAGGAAGAAGATCCGAACACGGTTGTGATGTGGCACTGGTTGACGGATCGGCAAAGTGTTCTCCAGGAGTTAGCCGACAGGTATAAAGATGAAACAGGCATCACGGTTAAAATGGAATTGTTTGCTCCTACCGCATACTCTCAACGCATTATCGCCTCCGCGCAGGCCAAAGTTCTCCCCGACATTTACGGAATCCTCGACAAAAAACAAACCTTCGCCTCTTTTATTGACAGCGGTTACGTTGCCGAGTTAACAGAAGAATTTGAAAAAGATAATGGGGCATGGGAAAAATCCCTTTTTGAAAAGGCGATTAATGTCAATCGTTTCGAAGAAGGAAATGTTTACGATGTTAAGCCGGGAATTTATGGTGTGCCTGTGGATGTTACCAACACACAAATGCTTTATAACAAAAAACTTTTAGCTAAGGCTGGAATTGCCAAAGCGCCGGAGACGATGGACGAATTTCTGGTAGCCATTGAGGCCTTAAAACGCGTTGGCATTTCGGGATTGGTTTCCGGATGGGGCGAGTCGTGGATGGCCGGTGCTTTCGCGTCAAACTATGCGTTCAATATTATGGGTGAAGAAAAAATTATGGCCACTTATAAAGGGGATGTTCCTTATACTGACCCGGATTGGATTAAGGTTTTTAGGGTTTTTCAGCGGTTAAGTCAGGCGGGGGCCTTTATTGAGGGAATCGTAACAAAGCCTAATAAATTTGCCGAGCAGGATTTCGCGCTAGAGCGTGCCGCGTTTGCGTATAACGGCTCCTGGTGTGTAAATGTTTATCATAATATGAATCCGGATTTGGAATATGGCGTTATGCTGCCTCCGGCCGTGGAATCGGATTACCCGATGTTAATTTGGGGAGGGGCCGGAACATCTTTTGTTGTTAATGCGTCTTCTGAAAAGAAACAAAAGGCCATTGACTTTCTAAAGTGGTTTACGGAAAAAGAACAGCAGGCTTATTTTTCAAAAGAAACCCGTAACCTTCCGGCAAACAAAGAAGCCCTGGCTTCCATTCCTGAAGTTCTTGAGGATTTCGCAAAGATGATGGATCGAACAACCCATCCGACCATATGGAAATATAATGAAGATCATGTGGTCAGTGAGAAATTTGAAAAAGGGTTACAGTCGATCATTATTGGCGAAAAAACACCCGAACAAGTGGCTCAGGAAGTTCAGGAAGCTAAAGAACGGGTTATGAAAAGACAAGCGCGTTAAATATGAATGCAATAACCAAACCAAAATTTTTATATTCAAAAGGGTTCGACACCTTTAAAAACTTCCTTTTTACACTTCCCGCCGTTTCTATTTTTACCATCTTTTATATTCTTCCTTTTTATTTTATCTTTAATCTTTCCATGCATGAATGGAATGGCATCAGTCCGACAATGACATTTGTGGGGTTAGAAAATTTTGCGGAACTGATGGGAGATGAGATTTGGTGGAAGTCCATGTGGAATGCCGCTTATATTACATTGATTGCCCTAACACTACAAAACATGGTGGCCTTTGCTCTGGCACTGGCGTGTGACCGTGATATTCGTATGAAGAAATTTTACCGGGTGGTCTTTTTTATTCCACCGGTACTATCAGAAGTTGTTGTCGGTCTGATTTGGCGATGGATTTTGGAAGCCGGAAAGCAAGGGGGGGAATATTACGGGCTGTTGAATTATTATCTGCATAAAATCGGATTGGTGTCCTTGGTGAACGATTGGTTGTCCGACCCGGAAACGGCTTTAAGCTGTATTGCGGTGGTGCATTGCTGGAAAGGGTTCGGTTGGGGATTCATTATGCTGTTAGCCGGACTGCAGACGATTGATAAACAACTATATGAAGCGGCCCGTGTGGATGGAGCGAATAGCTGGCAGACATTTAAAAACGTGACGGTTCCTATGATGGTGCCGGTTATTTTAGTTGTCGTCATTCTTACCGTTTTAGGATCGATGCAGGTTTTCGTCTTGGTTATGTCGATGGTTGGTCAGGGGCTTGTTTATCATACGGATGTTCCTGTTCTTCGAATTCTTTCTGCCATGGATGGGACAAAACGTTTTGGTTATGCCTGTGCGATGGGGGTCAACTTTGGATTGATTCTGATTATGGTTTCCGTATTCTTTAAAATAATTTCTAACCGAATGAAACAAGCCTAGAGGTCAATACCATGATTGATAAATACCAATCTATAAAAACAATAAAAGGTATTTTTATTCATACCTTTCTGATGAGTGTGGCCTTAACCTGTTTGCTTCCTTTATTATGGATGGTGCGTTGTTCTTTAATGACCAACCGGGCTATATTTACGGACAAGTCTCTTATTCCGCATGAAATTCATTTTGCCAATTATTTGGAAGCTTGGTCGAAGGGAAATTTTGGCGCGTACTTTTTGAATAGTGTTATTTATACCACATGTGTTGTTTTTGGGATCGTGATTATATCGTCTTTGGCGGCTTACGCCTTTTCACGGCTTAAATTTCCCGGACGGAATTTTTTCTTTTATATGTTCGTGGCGGCGATGATGATCCCATTGCCGGGAAGCTTTGTTCCGTTGTTTGTTCTGATGAATAAACTCGGGCTTATCAATACGCGTTTTGGGTATGTCTTGTGTATGATCAATGTTGGGCTATCAATGAGTATTCTTCTTTTGAAAACATTCTTTGACAAAATGCCCAAAGATTTAGAGGATGCCGCAAGGATTGACGGGTGTGGGCGTTTGGGGATTTGGTGGAACGTCGCGCTTCCGCTGGCTCGTCCGGCGATCGCGGTTATCGTGATTTTTAATTCTTTAAATGTGTGGAATGAATATATCCTCGCGCAACTTCTTCTCACTAACAATAGCCTGATGCCGTTGCAAAGAGGGATTATGCATTTCGCGGAAACAAACAGTGTCGATTATCATCTCCTTATGGCGGGGCTGACGATTGCCGCTCTACCCATTGTTGGTATATACTTGTTAATGCAGAAGCATATTATCAAAGGACTTTCATCAGGAGCTGTCGTCGGATGATATTAAAACAAAAAATGTATGTGTTCAAAATCGTGGCAGGAATCGTGTTGTTTCTTATAACAGCTGTTTTCGCTCACGCTGAGGAAAATGCTGTTACGGCGTCGGAAACGCCGGCCGTTGAAACAATGATCGAGGATCAACAGCCCGCAGAAGCGGAGGCCGGTAAAACAGTCGCGGCAGAGACGACCGTGACGACCGAAGAGTCGTCCGTCGAGGCTCAGCCGGAGGCAGAAGCAGAGCCGGAACCGGAGCCCGTCAAAGATTTTGTCGGTTTGTCGTGGGAAGCATCCAGTAAGGGAGAAGTCGAAAAGTTAAACGCTCTCGTTAGTGAATGTGCGGCTACTTATGAAACCGAGGCGCGCGAGCAGCAAGCCGGTTTAAAAGCTCTTCCGAATCTTTCCGAAGCCAAACAATATACCGCCCTGAACGATCTTGGAACATGTCTTTTCATCAAAGCGGAAGCGGCGATGAACCATGGAAAAACAGAGCAAGCTATTAAAGAGTTTGAATATATCATTGAACAGTTTCCTTTTTCGCAAGCCTGGGATCCGCGGGGATGGTTTTGGTCGGTTGCAGAAAAAAGCCAGGCGAGTATTGATGTTTTAACAGGAAAGGCTCAGCAGGAATTAGATGAACAAGTGATAGAAATTCATCGTACCAAACCTGTTTTGGCGGCTCCTGTTAAAAGTGCCATTATAGATTACACAAAATACGGAGAATTCCTCGACGTCGGAAAAAGCACCTACCGTTATAATATCAAAGATATGGCCGGCCTGCGAAAGGCTATAGGAGAAGGTATTTATCCGAATAACGGAGGCGTTTACAAAAATCCGCGTTATAAAATTGTTAAAGAAGAAGGTCGTCTCGAGGGAAGTCATTGGGATTTTACAAACAGTGATGATTTGGAAGCCGCCTTTTTCAAATGGGCGACAGCCAAAGAACCGATGGGTGTCCGGCTGTTTTATATCGGTACCATTTTTGAAAAAGCCGGTATGTATAAAGAAGCCATCCGCGCGTATCACGCTCTGGTGGTGCATTATCCTAAGCAAGTGGCCTGGACGTATTGGCAAACACCGTGGTATCCTGCGCAAGCCGCCATTGCAAAAATTAAGCATATCATCCGTCTTCATCCCGAGTTGAATTTAAAAATAAAATGGATGAATATCAAAATTGATAATGGCTATGACAATGACACAGACAATGACGTTATCTATACCTATCCCGGAAAAATTTATGAAGTTGGTCTGTTAGATAGAATGAAGGAATCTATTCAGGGAGAACAAAAAATTCCGCTGGAGACTATTAAAAAGAAAGTTGGTTCGGGACAGGTACGACTTGTCCAATATGACAATGGTCATTGGCAGTTGCTTGTTAATGATAAACCATATGTTATTCAGGCCGTCACGTACACGGCTACAAAGGTAGGCCAAAGCCCTGATAAAGGAACGTTGGCTAACTGGATGGAAGAAGATACCAATGAAAACGGACGCCCCGACGGTCCTTACGATTCATGGGTGGATAAAAACCGAAATAATGAACAGGACGATGATGAACCTGTCGTCGGTGATTTTCAGCTTATGAAGGAAATGGGCGTTAATACAATTCGTATTTACCATCATCCGGATACGCCCAACAAAGAAGTGTTGCGGGATCTTTATAACACCTACGGTATTCGTGTCATTATGGGTGACTTTCTTGGAAAGTACGCGCTGGGCTCAGGAGCATCCTGGAAAGAAGGAACCGACTATGAAAATCCTGAGCATAGAAAAAATATGCTCGAGTCTGTTAAGCAGATGGTCAATGAGCATAAGGATGAACCTTATGTTCTGTTGTGGCTATTAGGAAATGAAAATAACTATGGTGTTGCCTGTAATGCCGACAAAAAACCGGCGGCGTTTTTCAAATTTGCTGACGAAGTCGCGCAGTGGATTAAATCGGTCGACCCGAATCACCCGGTCGCGATTAACAATGGGGACACGCTATATCTGGATGTCTTCGCGGAAAATGCTCCGAATATCGATATTTTTACAGCCAATGTTTATCGGGGAGACTATGGTTTCGGTTCTTTCTGGGAACAAGTGGCTGACGCTGCGGATCGTCCCGCTTTTATTACAGAATATGGCTCACCGGCATATGCCCGTCATTTGACCCTCGAGGAGGGAGAAAAGGCCCAAGCGGATTACCACAAAGGAAACTGGCTGGATATTCAGGCCAATTTGGCTGGTACTCCCGATGGTACTGGGAATGCGCTGGGTGGAGTTATTTTTGAATGGATGGATGAATGGTGGAAGAATTATGAACCGTATCTGCACGATCGTAAATCCGACGCTATCGGCCCATTCCCCGGAGGATACTACTTTGAAGAGTGGTTTGGTATCGTAGGGCAGGGAAATGGCCAAAAAAGCCCGTTTTTACGGCAACTACGCGACACATATTTTCTATACCAGGACTTCTGGACGAATAACAAAAAGTAGAAACTTTTTTGGGTCGAAAAATGTCTAATGATATAGAGTTAACTCTCTATATATAGATTATTAGCATTTCAGACGGAATTGGTGTATACTTTTGTTATTATCCATTTATGTGTGAGAAAAAGGACAAGTTAAACGAAGGAGGAATCAGGATGAAAAAACTAGGATTAATGTTGGCTGTTATGTTTGCTTTTATCGGATTGGTACAGCCGTCAACTGCTCAAGCGTATAATTTTGGAGATTTCACGTCTGAGACGTTAGTTGGAAAAGCGTGGGGAGCTCTTGAGTCAGGAGACATTGAAGCTGTTTTAGCATATACAAATAAAACGCTAGAACTGTACGAAGCGAAAGCCAAAGAGATGCAAGGGGAAATGTCAGACTACGCCAGCGGATCGAAAGAAGAAGTATTTAGCAAGTGGGCGTTAAACGATGTCGGAACAGCACTTTTCATTCAAGGGGAAGCATACCGCAGAGCCAAAATGAATGATGAAGCCAAAGTGGCTTTTCAGCGCGTTATCGATGAATTCTCATTCGCACAATGCTGGGACACAAACGGATGGTTTTGGAAACCGGCTGATGCGTCTAAAGAAAAAATCGAATTAATCGACTCAGGTGCTAATGTTGATTTTGGCGATTACACATCAGCCTATATTACATCACAAGCCTGGCGATCATTACTAGATGCCGATGTTGAATCAACCATTATCTACACAAACAAAGTGGTTGATCTTTATGGTGAAGAAGCCAAGAAAATGCAAGAATCATTGACGGAATATCCATGGCAATCTAAAGACGATATCTTTTCTTACTGGGCGTTAAATGATGTGGGAACATCACTTTTCATCCAAGGGGAAATGTATCGTAAAGACGGTCAATTGGAAGCCGCCAAAGAAGCTTATAAAAGGGTTATTGAAGAGTTTTTCTACGCCCAATGCTGGGATCCAAAAGGATGGTTTTGGAAACCGGCCGAAGCCGCTCAAGAAAAACTTGACGAAATGGCAGCAATGTAATTCCAATCAGTTTTTTTATTCTTCTTTTCGGCCCCGTTTATCCAACGGGGCCGGCCTATTATAAATTAGCAACAATTTTTGTAACACCAGAGTTCTAGAAAGATTCTCATGAAAGCGAAACTGGCGTTTTTAGTTTGTCTTCTTATATTTCTTTCCGGTTGCGGGGGCGGTTCCGAAGAGTCTTCGGATATTACCCAAATAGACCAGGATAAAAACGAATATTCCAATCCGGATTTTAATCCATTCTATATTTATTCAGATGCCGGCTCACGGCAAAACCATTACACCCCTTCGGGTTTTATGCCTAATGGGCGGTGTATTGAACTGAGCAGTAAATGGACAGAAGGCTGTCAATCCGGCGATTCCTGTATCCGTATTAAATATGATGTAGAATGTTCCCATAATGACGAAAAATGGGGAGGGATCTACTGGTTAAACCCGCCTAACAATTGGGGCTCCAGAAAAGGGGGGTACAACCTTGCCGGCGCGAAAAAGCTGACATTCTGGGCCAAGGGACAGACCGGTGGAGAACAGATTCAGGAGTTTACTATTGGCGGGATTAAAGGAGACTATCCGGATACGGATATGATCGTCATCGGTCCGGTGCTGCTGACATCCGAATGGCAGCAATATTCTATTGATTTAAGAGGAAAAGATTTGTCCTATATCAGCGGTGGTTTTGCCTGGTCTACAAGTGTTGATGTTAATCCGGCCGATGTTGTCTTTTACATGGACGAAATTAAATTTGAATAACCCAATTATTCCAATCAGAAAATAAAGTTTAGATCAAAGATAGGCCCACCACGGACCTATCTTTTTTTATGGATAATGTGTCTTTGAAAAAAGAAAAAGTGTAGTGATAACAGCAATTTATAAAAAAAATCGTAATGAAAAAAAATGAATTATGCTTGTATTGGATTTAATAGTTTGTTATATTCATATTATTGTAGATAATAATTAGACTCCTATACAATATTGATAACAATCCAAACCTTTTTCCGACGGAGAATGGATAAGGAGAATACATGACCAAGGCTGCAAAACAAATATTATTTATTTTAGTTGTCGTGATCATTGCAGTTTTTGTATTTGGAGCGTTTACCTGGATTCAAAAATCGAAATTAGAAACAG
>JAGQKQ010000109.1 GCA_020430005.1 Candidatus Omnitrophota bacterium | reverse complement strand
ACATCGCTATTATCTTTGACCGAGTAAACACCAATAATATTAATATTGTCCAATTCAGTTTCCTAAATTCATAGAACCCAATCTCTAGGTAAATTATTTTTCCAACAGGGATTCGCCTACTTTGAGAAGCTCCTTGGCTTTTTTCAATGATTTGGCTTCGGAATAAGCGCGAACTAACGGTTCGGTTCCGGATGGACGCAGCATCAGCCAGCTTTCATCTTCACAAATCAGTTTAACGCCATCCTCGGTCTGCACTTTAACAACCTTTTCGTCTAAAAGCTTATCGATCTTCGCGATCTTGGCTTTATCAAATTTTCGTCCACGCAAATCCAAATCCGAGCGCGTATAGTAATAACGACCGAATTCCTTTTCCATTTCATCTAAAATCTGTTTGATGTTTTTATTTTGATAAACCATCATTTCAACCAACAATAGTCCGGCCAATGTTCCGTCGCGTTCCGGGATATAATCCTGAACACCCATGCCACCGGCTTCTTCTCCACCGGCAACGATCCGTTCATTCACCATCAAGTCGGAAATATATTTAAAACCGACCGGCGTTTCGTAAAGCTTTAAGCCTAACTTATCGGAAATGTGTTTCATAATCATCGATCCACACGTGGTGATAACAACACCGCCGCTACGCCCGCGATTACGCACCAGGTGAACTGTTAACAGAGCCAGAATACGCTGCGGATTAATATATTCCCCATTAGAATCCACCGCCGCAATACGGTCGGCATCACCATCAAGAATAAGACCAATATCAAATTTTTCTTTTTTAACGCGCTGCAGAATTTCAGGAACATAATCTTCAATCGGTTCGGGCTTCACACCTTCAAAAGACGGATTCACATCTTCACGCATTAAATGAATGTCTAACGATGTATCGTTTAATACATCTTTCAAAACTGTTCCACCGCTGCCGTGCATAACATCTTGAATAATTTTAAACTTGGAAGATTTAAGCTTGGGCAGATCAAGATAATTGCGCATAAATTTAAAGTAGGATTTCTTAAAATCGTGCAGGATAATTTTCTTAGCGTCCACCGCATCCAGATAATCCATCGTCTTCACTGGGGTTTTATGCAGATATTTTTCCACTTTATCTGTAATATCTTTTCCGGCGCCCCCACCTTCGGCTGTTTTAATTTTAACACCGTTAAATTTAGCCGGATTATGGCTGGCCGTAATCATGACGCCGCACACACCTTTGAGATCAACAACACCATAACTTAACGCCGGTGTCGGGATAATATCTTTTGACAGAAAAACACCAATATTATTTTTCGCTAAAACGGAAGAGACGATTTCCGCGTATTCTCTGGATAAAAAGCGCGCGTCGTAACCGACGGCCACGACTTTTTTCTGACCCTTTTTAATTTTCGCGTCTTTCTTAATCCATTCACACAAAGCCTGGGCGACAATTGCGACATTCTTGTACGTAAAATTATCCGATATCACACCTCGCCATCCGTCTGTGCCGAATTCAATTTCTTTTTTTTGTTTCTTTGCCATGAGATCTCCTTACAACTTTACCGCTAGTATCCCGCTAGCTTTGGATATTTATGATTTATACAATTTTTTCTTCTTAATATACTTTAAAACATTTTCCGGAACGATATAGCGGACCGATTTTTTTTGCGCAATGCGCCGGCGGATTTCCGAGGAAGAAATCTCCAAAGCGGGCATAGCCAATAAACGAACAGGAACCTTGGCCTTTACAGGCTCGCAACCGGCTCTATTCACCGCCACAAACGTTACTAACTTAAGCAGCTCCTTAATATTTTTCCACTCATGAAGATACCCGGCGCTGTCTTCCCCTAAAATAAAAAACAATTGAGCTTTTCCACCATACCTCTTCTCAAAATGTTTTACGGTATCAATAGTGTACGATTTTCCCGGACGCTTGACTTCAAAATCGGAAACCTCGAACCGCGGATTATCATCGGTAATAAGGCGTACCATTTCAAAACGTTGTTTACACGGAATAATACTACCCGGCCGTTTATGCGGCGGCACATTAGCCGGAACAAAAATGACCTTCTCCAGCTTAAGTTTTTCGTAGGCAGCCTGAGCGATTGCTAAATGTCCGATATGCAGCGGATTAAATGTGCCTCCGAGAATTCCGATTCGCTTCATGCATTCCTTATTTTGAAGATACTTGATACTGGATACTCGATACTAGAATCAAGCATCAAGCATCCAGTATCGAGCATCTAGTTCCGTATTTGTCCCTTACCGTGAATAAGGTACTTATATGTTGTCAATTCTTCCAACGCCATTGGCCCACGCGCGTGCAATTTATCCGTACTAATGCCAACCTCTGCCCCAAAACCGAATTCATACCCATCCGTGAACCGTGTTGACGCGTTGACATACACCGTCGCCGAATCCACCGATTTTAAAAATTGATCGGCTTCTTTTTTATTATCGGTTACAATCGCATCACTATGATGAGACCCGTAATGATTAATATGATCAATCGCTTCTTTCGTATCATTCACAATCTTAACGGACAAAATCAAATCAAGATATTCTTCAAACCAATCACTTTCATTAGCTTTTTTAATATCTTTCAAAATTTTTTGTGTCTGGTCGCAACCGCGCAATTCTACACCCGCCTGTATTAATGATTCCGCCATTTTGGGTAAAAATTCTTTTGCGACTTTTTTATGAACTAACATGGTCTCCATGGCATTACAAACACCCGGCCGTTGAACCTTTGCATTAAAACAAATATCATGCGCCATTTTTAAATTCGCGTTACTGCTGACATACGTATGGCATATTCCTTTATAATGCTTCACAACCGGAATCAACGAGTTTTCCGCCACAAAACGGATCAGCCCTTCTCCCCCGCGAGGAACAATCAAATCCACGTACTGGTCCAATTTAAGCAATTCATTAACCGCGGCCCGGTCGGTAGAGGCAATGAGCTGAATGGCATCTGTTGGAACCTTGGTTCCTTTTAAGGCATCCTGCACAACTTTAAAGATGGCCTGGTTTGAATAAAGCGCTTCTTTACCACCTTTAAGAATAACAGCGTTGCCGGACTTTAAACATAATCCAATACAATCACTAGTAACATTCGGACGGGATTCGTAGATAATCCCGATCAGTCCGATCGGTGTGCGTACTTTCTCGATAACCAAACCATTCGGCCGTTTGAAGGTTTGCATAACAACCCCCACCGGATCTTTGATCTTTACCGTATCCAGCAGGCATTGCGCCATTCCCTTAATCCGTTTGTCATTAAGAACCAAACGGTCAACCAAAGCTTTGGAATAATTTTGTTGTTCGGCCGCTTTTAAATCTTTCTGATTTTCTTTGATCAGATAATCAGCTTTCGCCACAATATCTTTGGCGATTTTGCGCAAAACGGCATTCTTCACCGATGTCGGTAAAAGGGCCATTTCTCCGGCAGCCGCTTTGGCTTTCTTAGCGACAGACAAAACTGTAGATTTTTTAGACATGATAAACCTTAATATATAAATTTATTATTTGAATGTAACGGAAAGGCTGAAAAAAGTCAATACGCAATCCTATCGCTTGTTTAACACAAGGTCATCCCGGTGAATGGCTTCGGTCTTTCCTTTACGATCTTCAATTTTATTCAGTTCTGTGCTTGAATAATTGATGATACCCCGGGCAATTTCGTGCTTCTGTTGATCCTGAACAATAACGATATCCTCTTTTTTAAAGTGCCCTTCCCAGACTGTTACACCGGGCAACAGCAAACTTTTGCCGCCCTCCAACAGCGCCTTTTTAGCGCCATCATCAATCGTTAAGACACCTTTTGGTTTGGCCCCAAAGGAAATCCAGTGTTTTTTGGCGATGAGTTTTTCTTCCCGTTCCATAAAAAACGTTCCGATGCGTTCGCCGGATAAAACACGCAAAAGCACATCCTTCACCTCACCATGAGCAATCACACAAGGGACCTTAGCATGTGTGGCCACTTTAACCGCTTCAAGTTTGCCGATCATTCCACCTTTCGACATATTCTTTTTCGCCTTGTTTGTGCCGGACGCCAGCCCCTCAATTTCTTTTGTAATTTCTTTAATTTCCTGAAAAAGTTTTTTGTCTTTGCTGTTGGTATCGTAAAGACCTTCCACATCCGAAAGGATCAATAATAAATCAGCCCCAATGGAACTGGCTACTAAAGCGGATAGTTTATCATTATCGCCGAATTTAATTTCGTCGGTTGATATCGTATCATTTTCATTCACAATCGGCGTGATACCGTTTTCCAGCATCGCTTCAAAAGTATTCTTGGCATTGTTATACCGTTTGCGGTCATCAAAGTCATCCCATGTTAATAAAACCTGCGCGCATCTTCCCTTATTTTTCTTAAATAGCTCCGTATATCTGCCCATTAAAACAGTTTGCCCGACAGCAGCTAAGGCCTGTAAATTCGCTAAATCCGAAGGCCGGCTTTTTAAAGACATTTCTCCCATTCCCCAGACAATCGCACCGGAGCTTACCATAACAACCTCGACTCCCTTTTTCTGGACAGAAATGACCTGTTCCACAAGATGCCGTAGTTGGGCAATTCTCGGTTTCATTTTGTAGGTCGCAATGACGCTGGATCCGATTTTAATAACGACCCGCTTTATTTTTCTTGGGAATTTTCTTGGCATAGTACTTTCTGGACTTTGTCAATCAGTTCGTCCAGCCCCGTTTTATTTAACGCTGAAATATTAATAATATCATCTTTGTACTTCTTTTGGAATCTTTTTAGATTATCTTCAGCGCCAGGCAGATCCATTTTATTGGCCACGATAATTTTTGTTTTATACGTCAATAAATCACTGTACTCTTCCAGCTCATGACAAATCTTGGCATAATCCTCCAACGGATCCCGTTCTTCGGTACCGCCCATATCAATCACATGCACCAGAATTTTCGTCCGTTCGGCATGTTTTAAAAACCGATGACCCAATCCCTTTCCCTCATGGGCTCCCTCAATGATTCCTGGGAGATCCGCAATGATAAAGGAAAATTCATCTCTTTCCACAAATCCCAAAATAGGTTGTTTGGTTGTAAAAGGATAGTTCGCCACTTTCGAACGAACTTTGGAAATACTGGAGATAAGCGTCGATTTTCCGGCATTGGGAAACCCGACCAGACCGACATCAGCAATTAATTTCAGCTCTAATAAAACCGCACGTTCTTGACCTTGTTCCGGCGGCTTGGGGGTCCGGCCGTCAGCATTACCGATACCGGGTTTACCGCCTTTGGCCACAACAATGGATTGCTGATCTTCTGTTAAATCTTTGATAATGAGGAGAGAGTCGGCATCTTTGACGACTGTCCCAACAGGAACACGGAGAACACAGTTTTCCCCGCCACGGCCTTTTTTCCTTTTACTACTGCCGTGTCCGCCGCTTTTGGCTTTATGATGCTGACGGTACTTAAAATCGAGCAGGGTTTGGACACCGCGTTCAGCAATTAAGATAATATCGCCACCGGCACCCCCGTCTCCACCATCAGGGCGTTTATGACGCATTCCGCGGTCTTTCACAAAGCTTTCACAGCCTTTTCCACCGTTTCCGGCCTGGACAAAAATTCTGGCTTCATCAACAAATGTCATAGTAATTTTCTTAGGTTATACGCGATAATTCTCTGGATAATATGTTTCATAAACAGGAAGAGGTAAGTGATGAAAAACCTTAAAATTAAATTTCAGGCTTTTTCGTCCTTACCTCTTCAAAGTTACATCATATAAACCGTTGGCCTTAGCCCGACGCATTCAGTGTTATGCGGCGATCTTGGTGATATTTAATTCACTAAGATCATCTCTGTGGCCGATTTTACGGGCGGAATCTTTGCGGCGTCGGTATTTAAACGAAACCACTTTTTCACCGCGGGTGTGTTTAACAACTTTAGCCGTGACTTTAACATCTTTTAAGTATGGCTGTCCGACACGAACGTCTTTTCCCTTGGCAAAAAGCAAAACTTTATCGCACTGAATATCCTTGCCTTCTTCCACGCTCACGCGATCCGCATGAATAACGTCACCCTCCGCAACCTTGAATTGCGATGATCCAATTTGAATAACTGCGTACATTTCCTAACCTCCTAAAAATTCTTAGATATTGTAAAGTAAGATTTTAGCGTTTTTTTTAAAAATTACAATCACTTTCTTTAAATGGGGG
>JAGQKQ010000108.1 GCA_020430005.1 Candidatus Omnitrophota bacterium | reverse complement strand
TTAATTCTATAACATGTTGTAATACAATAAGTTATATTCTATTTTATTTGAAAAGAAAGCGGTTTCCGGATATTGTTATTTCGGGGTGAAATTTTCTTCAAAAATCGTTTTCAAGCGAACTTTATCTAGGTATAATATAAATCACGAAATGAGGCTTGATGATCCAATTCTATTCCTACAAAAACTGTTCAACCTGCCAAAAAACAAAGAAAGCCCTTCTTCAGAACGGGGCCGATTTTGAAGAAATCTGTATTATTGACAATCCTCCGGACAAGGCTCTTCTGGAAAAAATTCTGGCATCCGGGACATACACACTAAAGCAGTTGTTTAACCGCTCGGGCCAGCTTTACCGTGAGATGAATATGAAAGAAAAAGTCGATAAATTAGCTCAGACAGAGCTGTTGGAAATACTGGCCAGTCATGGAAAGCTGGTTAAACGACCAATTGTTGTTAAGGGAGACAAATATCTTGTGGGTTACGACGAAAGGATAATAAATCAACTATGCGTCTAAGAACTTCATTCTTTGTTTTCTTTGTTTGTGCCGTTATTTTCTGTGGACGGGCGGAAGCTCAGCATTTTTTATATTATGAAGATTTACAGAGGTTTAAAACGAATAATCCGGACGGGAATAAGTATGAATTTGTCAGTGATTATATTGAGAGTTTGAATTACCTGCGCTTAAGTAAAACGCGGCAGGTCCGAATGGAAGATCATTTGACGGGAACATCTGGTCGTGAGCGCATCAACAAGATGATTGATAATCTCGTTTTGGATAATTTGAATCTGCGTGTATCCAGAAATATTCTCAAGAAACACCAGGATCCGTTTAACGGATTGATGCTCAAGGCATCAGATTTGTTTATTGATATGTGTAATGAGCAAATCAAGTTGAATAATCAGGAGCGGAAAAGATTGACTGAGTTGTACCGGTCTTTTGAGGACGAGGAGGAGTCTGTCGATCAGGAGGAGTTTTTGCAGTTTCAAGAGCTGTTGGCAGCGGAACGTAAAGAGTCGTCCAAAAAATTACTGGAGGCCTCGTATCTGGTGGCCAAGGTGCTGATTAGCAATAAAGAAGACGAGTATGGGGAGCTGATTTATTTAGGTGTGACAACAAAGCAGAGGGATAAGCTGCTGCGTAAACTCGATGCTTTTCAAGGTTCCGAATTTCGTGGCGAAGTCCGTCCTGGCCAGTCGTTTCTGGAGGCTTCGGTATCCGCTTTGCGTGAAAATCTTGAGGATTATTCCTGGGCCGCTCTGGATGAATAATCATTTCTTTTTGCCCTCAGGTTGACATTCCTTTTGTTTAGATGTTACAATAGAAGATATTCTATTCCAAAGGAAGTGTAATTATGACTCAAGAAGAGAAAAAAGAACTATTACGGGATCGGCGCGTTGTTGAAGAAATCGGCCGTCATCAGTGGATTGAAAGTGAGAAGCTGGGATATGATATCGGCTTTGAACAGGCTGCTGAGGACTGGCTGGAGCGTTTCTCCAAGGCCTGGATGCGCTATCATATGCCTAAAAAGGCCAAGGATGCCTCTTCCAAGAAGTCTAAACCTTCCTCAAAGCCTGCCAAGAGTTAAATTTACTCCATTTCCAAATCATGCAGAAATCGTGAGATTTTGGTTCAAAAAAATACAATCTTTGTTACAATGATACCAATTCAAAATCTATTATAAGATAATATTTATGAGAAAGGTTTGTCGTATGGAAACAACGAAAGTGGTCTTAATACGCCATGGAGAAAGCCAGTGGAATAAGGAAAATAAATTCACGGGATGGACCGATGTGGATCTGTCCGAAAAAGGTGTTCAGGAAGCGCAAAAGGCGGGCGAGGTTTTAAAAAGCGAAGGGTACACTTTTGATGTGGCCTTTACATCCGTTTTAAAAAGAGCCATCCGAACCTTATGGATTACGTTAGACGGTCTGGATTTGATGTGGATTCCTGTTATACGGTCTTGGAAATTGAATGAACGTCATTACGGAGCCTTGCAGGGGCTGAATAAATCCGAGACGGCTGAGAAGTATGGTGAAGAACAGGTCCTAGTTTGGCGCCGCAGTTACGATATCTGTCCGCCTGAGTTAGAAAAAGATGATGAGCGCAATCCAAAATTTGATCCGCGATATCAGGATTTGACGGAGAAGGAAATTCCTTTAACAGAAAGTCTGGCCGTAACCGTGGATCGCGTTGTTCCTTATTGGGAGCAGGAAATTGTTCCTCAAATCAAGGCCGGAAAAAAAGTTTTAATCGCGGCACATGGGAACAGTCTGAGAGCGCTGGTTAAATATTTAGATGGAATGTCCGAAGAAGAGATCTTAAAATTGAATATTCCAACGGGAACGCCGCTTGTTTACGAATTGGATGCCAATCTCAAACCTGTAAAACATTATTATCTCGGAGACCAGGAAGCAATTAATAAAGCGATGGATGCCGTCGCCAATCAAGGTAAGAAGTAAATCCTTAAAGGCGTTTTATGACTGTTTTAGAAAAACAGGAAGAGTTAGACAAATTGCGGCGTAAAATCGCTGCCTGCCAAAGATGTTCTCTTCATAAAACACGAACACACACTGTCCCTGGAGAAGGAAGCCCGGATGCCAGTGTGATGTTTATCGGAGAAGCTCCCGGGCGCAATGAAGATTTGCAGGGGAAGCCGTTTGTCGGACGAGCGGGAAGTGTGTTTGATAAACTTTTGCAATCGATCGCGTTAACGAGGGAGGATATCTTCTTATGTAATATCCTGAAGTGCCGCCCGCCTAATAATCGCAATCCACTGCCCGCTGAAATTCAGGCCTGCGTTGGAAGTCTGGATATTCAGATTAAAACAGTTAATCCACAAGTTATCGGGACATTAGGCAATTTCGCGACAACGTACATTTTTGACAAATTCAAAATTCCCTTCACAAAAATCAGTGCCGTTAAAGGAATCGTTCAGGATGTGGAAACGCCCTTCGGTCCCAAGAAAATAATCCCGCTGTACCATCCGGCCGTGGCCACATATAATCCGGGAAAAATGAATGAATTGTTAAACGATTTTCAAGTTATTAAAACTCTACTCAATTAATGATATTGATATTTGCACTTAGCATTATTTGTGTCTTTCTGATTATGGGGACTTTCTGTGTGTTCTTTGATCAAGCGGTTTTGACAAGACGGGAGACGATTTACCGTGTTGATACAAGTGAAAAGAAAGTGGCGCTTACCTTTGATGACGGCCCTTCACCGGTTTGGACACCTTTAATTTTAGATGAATTAAAAAAAGCGGGAATCAAAGCGACGTTTTTTATGATCGGGTACCATGTGAATAAATACCCTGATGTGGCCCGTCGTGTGGCCGAAGAAGGACATGAAGTTGCCAGTCATGGTTACGCCCATAGTGTCATGTTATATTACACACCGGCTGAAATTGAACAAGAACTGAAATACACGGAGTATGTGATCAAAAAAGTAACGGGTGTGACCACAACATTGTTCCGTCCTCCCAAAGCCTGGTTAAGAAAAACCATAAAGGCAAAAATAAAGTCGATGGGCTATGATATAATCCTGTGGTCTTTAAATTCCAAGGATTGGGTCCGCTTTAATCATCATCGTGTTGTTAATTACCTGCTTAAAAACGTCAAGAACGGGGACATTATACTATTTCACGACAGCGGGCATGCTTTTGCGCGTGAAGGAGGAAACAGGCTGCAAACCGTTAAGGCTGTTTCGTTGTTGGCGCGCAAACTTAAAGAACGCGGTTTTCAGATTGTCCCGGTAGGTGAACTCACAGGAGAACGCAAGCAGTGGAACACTATTCCCATAAAAAACTAATCGGTATTCTTGTGCTGATTTCCTTTTTTCTGTTGATGTTTGGAAATCACATCATCAGTTTGACGCATCCTGACGAAGTTTTTTATATTGAGACAGCCAAAGAAATGGTGAAGTACAATAGCTGGCTGACTCCCATGATTTTTGATGAACCGCAATTTGAAAAACCGATTCTGGCTTATGCGTTATTTGCGTTGGCGATTAAGTTTTTCGGACTAACACCTTTTGTCGCCCGTTTTTTTCCCGCTCTTTTCGGTATGCTTGGAGTAGGTGTCATGTACTGGATTGCCTGGGGATTGTTCCGGCAGAAACGGACAGCGTTCTTGTCCGGCTTTATGATGGGAAGTTGTTTTATCTACATGGCGTTATCACGGGCTGTCTTAACCGATATGATTTTTTCTGTCCTGATCGCGATTTCTCTCGGATTTTTTGTTTGGGCGTATTATGATCAGAAGTACGTTAACCGGCGATTATTTTTCTGTTTTGTATTCTCTGCGCTGGCCGTTATGACTAAAGGGCTTTTAGGAGTTGTTTTTCCCGCAGCGACTATTTTTATTTTTCTCATTACCCAAAGAGATCTGGGATTTATGGCCCGGAAGGGAAGCCTCTGGGGGCTTTTGGGATTTCTCATTATTGCGGTGCCATGGCATGTTCTAATGTATATGAATCATGGCCAGTGGTTTATTGATGAGTATTTTCTCAATGTTCATGTTCGCCGTTTGACCGATGCCGAACATTCCCGCCTGGATAATTGGTATTTCTATATCGTGTTAATGTTTGTCGGTGTTTTGCCATGGAGTTTTTTCTGGATTCCGGCGGTTAAACGGATTTATCGGCAGTTTAAAGAAAAGGCTGTCAATTTTGACAAGACGGTTTTCCTGTTGTCCTGGATTGCCGGTGTTTATCTTTTTACGCAGCCGGCGCATTCTAAACTGGCGAGTTATGTTTTTCCCGCCTTTTTTACGATCATCCTATTATTGGCCGACTATCTCAATGCTGCTCTGAAAGATTTTGAACACACTAAACGGGCCAGGGCGTTGACTTTGTGCGGGTACGCGTTTATCGTTTTAATTTTTGTTGCGGCTGTAGGGGGAATTACAGCAGGTATTATTTACAAGTCCATCGTTGTAAATCTGTTTCCGATTTATTTATACGCGGCAATCCTCTTTACGGTCGCTGTTTTGATTTTTGTTTTTAATAAAAAACAACAATATGTTAAAATGATTTTTTCATACGCCGGTGTTTCGGTAGGTTTATTGTCGATGTTGTTTTTTGCCAAACCTTATGCAGAACCATGGGTATCTTGTATAGATATCAGCCGGTCTTTGAAAAAGATTGATCAGTCGGACACGGTTGTTCTGGCAAGTAAGTTTTATGTCCGCGGCGTACGCTTTTATACTGACCGAAAAATGGCTGTCATTGATATTAACGGTAAAGGATTTTTTAGTCCGCATCCTATTCCGTTTTTTGATTTTGACTACAAGGTTTATGATTTCTTGGAAAGTCAACCGGTGACGTATGCGGTCGTTAAAGAAGGTGATCGGTTAGATTTGGAGCGTATCATACGGGAGCGTCCATATACAATGGAAGAGTTGGACTATATCGGGGGAAAATATATTATTAAACTCCAACGTAATGATAAGTAAGGAGAAATGTTATGGCTTTTAAAATTCCGGATACACCCGAGGAGCTTTTCCGTCAGGGTGGAAAAAAGTTTTCAAGTATAGGAAAGTTTATTCCATTTTTTGGTTTTATCTTAATCTTGTTGTTTATTGCCGCCACCAGTTTTTATTCCATTGATCAGGAAGAAGTTGGTGTTATTCGCCGTTTTGGCAAATATGTGCGTACAACGGATCCAGGGTTACATTGGAAACTTCCGTTTAATATTGAAAAGCTGGACAAGGTTCCGGTTAGGTTGGTTCGTAAAGAAGAGTTTGGGTTTCGTACCGAAAAGGCAGGGGTCCGAACGGTCTATTCCAATAAAAACTATGATGATGAAGCGTTGATGTTGACTGGAGATTTGAATGTTCTGGATGTCACCTGGATTGTCCAATTCAAAATCGATAATCCGCAGGATTTTCTTTTTAATGTCCGTAATGTTCGTCAAGCCGTTCGGGATTTATCGGAATCGGTTATGCGCCAGGTAGTGGGGGATCATTCTGTGTCGGAGGCCTTAACGACAAGAAAGAATGAAGTGAATCAGGAAATGAAGGAGAAGCTTCAAGCGGCATTGAATACGTATAAGACCGGTATTTATGTCGATAAGGTGGAACTGCAGGAAGTTCTTCCACCGGCACCTGTCACAAAATCGTTTAATGAAGTAAACACGGCCGAACAGGAACGGGAGAAGGTTATTAATCAGGCCTGGGAAGCTTACAATAAAGTGATTCCGCAGGCGAAAGGGCAGGCGG
>JAGQKQ010000107.1 GCA_020430005.1 Candidatus Omnitrophota bacterium | reverse complement strand
AGAAGATTCACCGGTTTACGTTTTTGCTTATCCGCCATCAGCGTTGGGTGATTGTCAACATTGGTGATCATCCATTCAATAACTTTGGTAATGTCCTCCGTCTCCCAATCACCGTCCACATAAGATTCCCCAAATCCCACATCCCCGAACAGCACACACTTTTTAAAGAAATCATTATTCTTAACGGTAAGCGCCGCCTCAACACCGCCCTTTCCTTCTCCATAAGACAGCACTTGGCCCTCGGGAAGAGTTATTTTTAAACGGCCCAGTGTCATGGGACGGAAAACCCTGTCGATAATTTTTTGATAAAACGTAAACCGTCGCTGCCGCTCCGCTTTCGAACCTGTCAAATCATTATCAATTCTTGGACCAGACACGTAAGACCTCCTTTTGTAAATGCATATTCGCCTCCTTAGCATGAAACGGAATCTTCTTCAACCAAAGACAAAACGCATGAAAATGGATTAAACCAATCACTTTTAAAGTGATAAACGGAAAACATAGTGTGTATAGAAATAAATTTTTATTACTAAGCGCCTTTTGCTCCCCCAGCAGCGATGTTAACAAAAACCTGTCTTCTCCTCTATAGTCGTCGATACGTATGTTCAAACGTTCTCCGGGAATTCGAATTTTAAATTGCATATCCACATCCAAATCAATAAAAGGAGAAATATAGAAATGCTTTGTTTGCCGATCTTTAAACTGATTATTGAATAAAGTATCTTGAGAAATAACATAAGGCTTCATTTCTCGAAATGTATTACCGATTTCAGGTACAACACATAAGGGGTTATCGTTTCTATCAAAACAAAAATAAAAAGATACCGGATTAAAAATATGCCCAAAGGTCCGGACATTGGTCAGAAGTTTAATTTTTTCAACGGGAAGATCAATATCCTTCTTCTTAAGAAAGGCCAGGACATTGTCCTTAACCGTTCTTCCATCAAATTCCATATGGTCCTGATCGTAAAAACTGTATATATTAAAACGATTCCGGCTGAATAACTTTAAGCGGTCTGCAACCCGATCAATCTCATCCAGGTCCAGATAAAACATAAATGTGCTGTGCGTAAATTTATGCCGTTTTGGCTTTAGCCGGTCATGCATCACCTCGCACCGATATAGGCAAGAATTTAATTCCATAGCCCCTTTCCCGCAATTTCCCTGGCTGCGTTTAAACCGGATGTAAATGCATCCTCGTGAAATCCATATTTAAAATAACTGCCTGAAAAATAAATATTCCCTTCCCGGTTAAGTTCAGAAAGCTTCGCCTGGGCGCGCATAGCCGGAACGTCAAATAGCGGATGGTGATACTCTTTTTCCCAAATAATGTTGAGCGGATTAATCTCTCCCGGATCATTAATCGATACAAAATAGTTCTGCTTGTCCGACACATCCTGCAAACTGTTCATATCGTAAATGGTTGTCGTCGTCAGTTTATTCCGCTGGTCCCGTTGAATACGGTAATTCCATGAAGACCAGGCTCGACATGTTTTCGGCATCAGTTTTTTATCTGTATGCAATGTCGCACGGTTAGGCTGATAGTGAAATTTGGATAATAAATCCCTTTGCAAATTCGTTGGCTTTTTTAACATCTTTAAAGCGTCATCCGCATGAGCGGCAATTAAAACTTTATCAAACTCATGACGTTCTCCACGTGCATCGATAACAACAACATTCTGTTCCTCTTCAAAGATTTCCTCAGCGCCATTATTAATATGAACAGTGTTATTGAACGCATTCATAAGCTTGTCCCGATACTGCCGGCTTCCACCTTCCGGGGTCCGCCACTGATAATGCGTGTCTAATCCCAGAAATCCATGGTTTTTGAAAAACCGGATCAATGTCACCGCCGGAAAATTTAACATAAGATCCGGTGGCGTAGACCATACCGCCGAACTCATCGGGATCAGAAACTTGTAGAGAAAGTCATCACCGAATTTGTTATCTTTAACATATTGTTCCAATGTAAGATCAACATATGCCTCTTTCTCCAAAATATCCGGCGCCTTCTTATTAAAGCGATCCATATCCATCAACATTTTGATGAACCATGGACGAAAAATATTTGTTCGCTGCGCAAAAAGACCGCTAATTCCTGTCCCGCAATACTCAAGCCCCGACGGAATATGCTGAACACTGAATGTCATTTTTGTGGGCTTGGTTTTAATATCCAACTCTTTAAAAAATCGGGTCAGATTGGGATAGGTAATTTCATTGTAGACCATAAAGGCCGTATCAATGTAAACATTCCGGTCGTCTTCCTTATGAATATAAGTGTTCGTGTGGCCACCCGCATAATTATCTTTTTCAAAGAACGTGATTCGAAAATCCTCTTTTAAAAAATAGGCGGCGCTCATGCCAGCAATGCCTGTTCCGATAATCGCCAGAGTTTTCTTCATGAAACGCCCTACACACCCTTTCTCTTCGTAAATAAATAATGACTGACAATCCACTCATTGCCGCCGTTATATCCCCACAATTCGGCGCATGCCATAAAGAATACCCGCCAATAGACCCACCACTTGCCGGCCTCTTCGGAACCATAGGTCTCCGCCATCAGAGGCATAATATGTGTTTTATGCCGGTCCATATTTTCAAGCCAATGTTCCGCGGTTTTTTGATAATGTGTTCCGCTAACTCTCCAATGATGAGCAATTTTGAAGTGGTCCTGAAAATATAACAGCAAGTCATCCGACGGCATAATTCCACCGGTAAAGAAATATTTGGCAATCCAGTCCGATTCATCGGTCTCATCATAAAGATAAGCAAACTCCTTATGCGTAAAGATATGGATAAATAATTTTCCGTCATCTTTCAGGAATTCCGCAACTTTAGAAAGGAGTTTCTGATAATTCCGCATATGCTCGAACATTTCAACAGAAACCACCCGATCAAATTTCTGATTAATGGAAAAATCATTTATGTCCGCTGTTAGAATTTCAACATTATTCAGCCCCCGCTCCTTAAGTTGACTATCAATATACTGTTTTTGTGTTGCTGAATTTGAAACGGCCTTAACTTGACTATTAGGAAAATGTTCTGCCATAAATAATGTCAGCGATCCCCAGCCGCAGCCGAGTTCCAGAACGGATTGCCCATCTCTTAAATCAGCCCGCTCTGTTGTGATTCGAAGCATATCTTCTTCCGCCTGAGAAAGATCGTTTACACCTTCACGGTAATAGCATCCCGAATATTTCAGATGCGTTCCCAGACAATATCGGAAGAACTCCGTGGGCAATTCATAATGCTGCTGATTGGCTTCCTGCGTGTTTACAGCAATCGGACTGCCTTTTAGCTGGTTGATTAATTTCATTTTCTGTTCATAACCGAATTCCAAATCATTCCGTCGCTCTTCCTTCAATTTTTCCTTTAATAACCCTCTAATACCAAAACGGATAAAAACGTCGGGGATCAATCCTTTTTCAAGCAAGCCTTGTGACAACTTCAACATTGTTCTCATAAATCATTAACTTTCATTTTCTTCGGCCAGGGCACAAAAAAACTGGTCGTCTGCTGATAACTTCGATAATCATCCCCCCGATTCTTTAACGCCTGTTCTTCGGCAAAGGGAATGCCCGTAACATAAACGAGAAAAAACCACATAACCGCCGGCGCGATAACAGCGACTATGCCCCATTCACTATTCAAAGCAAAAGTGAAGTAAGCCACCCACATTACCCATTCAAAAAAATAATTCGGATGACGCGAGTAGTACCATAATCCGCATTGACAGGTCTTTCCTTTGTTAGACGGATCTTGTTTGAAATCTTTTAATTGTTGATCCGCAATGAATTCACCCAGGAATCCACAAATCCATAAAATGCATGCCGCATATTCCCACAATCCAATGTTGGCTTCCAGATTACGTGAGGCAATCAAAAAAGGAACAGTGATAACAAACGCCAAAAGCGCCTCAAATAAAAAAAGAAAAAGAAACTTTATTTGAATATGCTGTCCCCATTCCCGTCGTAGCCGTTGATACCGCGCATCCTCTTGTTCAAAAACACCCCGGCTTACCAAGTGATAAACCAACCGGCCTGCCCACAAACCGATCATGATAAAAAATAATATTTTCCGCTGAAAAAATCCGGGGCCCTTCAGAAAATACATACAACCGAAGAAAAACACACAAACAGTCCATCCAATATCAACAATGCCCGCATTGCGCGTTTTAAGCTGGATTGTCCATAAAGCGAACATAAAAATCAGAGAAACCGTTATAGATGGGATTACAATAGATACCATATCAATCCGTATGTGCCGATAATTTTTTCTTCACGAATTTTACAATTCCCGCGAGCACCGGAACATTTTCATAAACAAATTCACCTAAATCAAAATAATCGCGATGGTAGATCGCCTTTCCCTCTCTGCCGCCAAAGCGAATATACGAAATTCCATCGACGACAATTAATTTTCCTCCACCCAGCTTCGCCTTCAAATTCATTTTCCAGACCAGGGCATGGACATCTTCATTAATAATTTCGTCGATACAATCAAAAGAAATCGATTCGACATCCTGATAAAGCTTCGCGTAATAAGCCTTAAGTTTCGCCCGTCCTTTAATGTCGACAACGGGATCTTGAAAATGAACATCTTCATCATAAAATTCATCGACCAAATCCATAGTATTGATATTCAAATTTTGGAAGAAAGCTTGAACATTCGGCTTAGACATGCGCATTTCCCTATTAAACAGACTGCATATAAGAAGTCAGATTAATATCCTTATTGATAATACCTAATTTCTTCCGGATTTTGTTCCGGTGTGTTTCAACCGTCTTAACAGAAATGTGAACGGCTTCCGCAATTTCTTTATTGCTCAAGCCATTTTTGATCATATTGGCGATTTCAATTTCCCGAGGAGATAATTTGAGCCTGTCTTGGGAAACATTAGTTCCAAAGGAACCGGTTAAATCCATAAGACTCTTCTCCAAAACCTTCAAATATTTCTTATCGAGAGAACTTCCTTTTCGATTGAGTTTTTTAATCGCCGGTATCAGCACTTCCTCAACATTGGCCCGTACATTATCTTTAATTTTCTGTTTTTCAATTTCGATTTGGCTGAGGATTTCGGTTAACGCGGCATTCTTTCGAACAAGAGCATCTTCCATCTCTTTACGCCTGGTAACATTTCTTTGAATAGCGATATAATGCGTAATCTCATCCTGATCGCCACGGATTGCCTCAATATGCCATTCATTCCAAAACTCTGTTCCATCTTTACGGTAATTAATCGCCTGCCCGAAAAAGACTTGGCCCTTTTCCAAAGCGGCGCGTAATCTTTTTAAAACATTAATATCTGTATTGGGACCTTGCAGAATGCGCGGCGTCTTTCCCAAAACTTCGTCGGGCTCATAACCGGTCATTCTGGTAAACGCGGGATTGACATAAATAATTTGTGGTCCGGGAGGGGCAAGTTCTGTGGTAGTAACAATGATTGAATCTTCAGAAAAACAAACCACCGAAGCTAAAAGTGCGTCATCAATGCCGGATCCAGACTTTTTAGAATAGGAATTCATATGAACATCAAAACTTCTTAATAAAGCACGGTTCAGTTTATTCTTAAAAACGCTCGTTGTTTTTATATCCTAATAAGGACAGCTTTATATCCCTATCAACGGGACGATCCCCAACCCATATGGCAAAAAATGCCCGGGCGAAATCTTTTCCTTCAATCGTTCCTTTATATTGCCCGTTTACAGACACCGTTGTTCCTATTTCAGGATCATACGTGATTTCGATACGGTCCTGAGGTTGAACATCCGGATAATAAGCATTGATCTGCTCAATACGATCAGATAATTGCCAGAATTCCTCCTCTGAAACATTCTTCTTGATACCTTTGGTTGTCGCATTCTGTAATTCTTTCTTACGGATTGGCTGCAGGTATACAACTTCCAGACGTTTTGAATTATTTTCCAAAACATCCACCGGCAAAACGCCTTCTTCCAGATAAAGTCCCGCTGCCACAACTTTGAAGGCCAGAAAAGTCTTGAGACCGGCTCCCTGTAGCTTCAACTCCAAATTATCTGTTTTATATGTCTCCTGAAAGATGGCAGGACCAATTTGACCGGCATATAACGGAGAAGAAAATGCTAAAAAGAAAAGAATAGCGAATACAGTAATTATGTTGGATAAAACGATTTTTTTCATAATGATATCCTCTATTATTATCTTACTTAACTGCCTTATATCAATAACTTTATCTAATAATTGAATCGCTAATTTCTTATCCTCTACAAGGATAACGCGGTTTCGAAAAAGTTTCAACGCAGATTATATA
>JAGQKQ010000106.1:2893-6306 GCA_020430005.1 Candidatus Omnitrophota bacterium | reverse complement strand
GTAGTTAAAAGAAAATGTGATATCCACATTATAGCCGCGATTTTTTAATTCCTGCCGTAAGGCTCCGGCTTGTGCCGTTGTTGATTTATAAATGGGACTTCCTCCCCCGATTTCCTGATACCGCTCTTTAACCGCTTTCAAGCGGAACTTTATCAACAGCCAAGCAAAAAAATCCTGCAATAAAAAGGATAAAGGAAAACGAATCAGTAAAGGATCGGCAAAGAGATGTTTTTGGAAATCTTTTACGTCGTCATTCGTTCTGGGGCCGCCCATATTTAATAGGGCGATAAGAATATCGTTGTCTTGGATTGTTTTGGCCGGTGGTTGTTTAAGGGAACCGATTTGTTGAAGTCGTTCTTCATCAGCGGCTGTCATTTTGGCTTTACGCCAACGGCTGCCAACCATCTGTCCCAAAACAGCGATGGTGATTGTCGCGGGAATAAACCACGCTGAAACATGTGTAGTGAGTCTGATATAAATGATCAGAGGAATAGATGCATGAATCCAAAAGAACCAGCGGCCGGAAAATTTCGGTGTGTTCTCTCTTAAGTAGCCGCAGGGAATATTCGAAAAAAAGGCGACGAGTGAAATGATAAGATAATTCATGTCAAAATCTTAACATAAATCGAGATGAAAACAAGCAAATTCGGATAGTGTTAAACCGGTGGGAAATTACTTAAGCTTTTGTACTTACAAGCGCAGTTTTTTGAAGTTTGCTTTTGTAATCCTGAATTTTCTGGAGGATAATTTCTTCAACATCATGGATGGCTTTTTCGCGGACAAGCATATTCATATTAACAACTTCCTGAAGATCATCGATAGAAAACAAACTGACATTCTCAAGATCATTGACCTGCGGTTCAATATTCCGCGGCATGGAAATATCTACAAAAACCAGCCGTTGGCTGTTTTGGCGGAGTCGCTGAATTCTTTGGATTGTATTTTTTTCCAGAATGTAGTGCGGCGCACTAGCCGAACAAATACAAAGGTCAACTTTGGCCAGAATCTCCTTAATATCGCAGAATTCCACGGCCTCTCCACCATACTGTTGCGCAAGATCCAGGGCATTTTTGTGGGTTCGGTTCATTAAATATAAATCGGCGACACCTTTTTTCCGGATCTGTCCTAAAGCGAGTTCACTCATCTTTCCCGCTCCGATCAGCAGAACCGATTTATTTTCAAGCGTTCCCAGTTCTTTTTCCGCTTTGTGGATAGCTGCCCAGCTGACCGATGATCCGCCGCGGCAAATGTCTGTTTCTGTACGGGCCTTTTTTCCTGTACGAATAGCCGTATTTGATAGAAGATTGAAATTTCTCAAAAATAGGCCCCGTGTCTGGGCCCGTTCAAAGGCATCTTTAACTTGTCCCAGAATTTGCTTTTCTCCAAGAACCAGCGAATTTAAGCCCGCACTTACCTCCAGCAAATGTTTAACAGCGTTATCTTCCTGATGGATATAGAAATATTTACGGTGAGCCGGATCAAAGGTGCTTTTCTTAATAGTCGCGATTTTTTCGACAAAAGAAAACGGATCAATGAGACTCTCAATAACATGAAGGTATATTTCCGTCCGGTTGCATGTGGAGAGTACAAAAGCCTCGGCAATAGCCGGGTTGTTTTGTAAATCGCTGAGATATAAATCTTGCTGTAGCGTATTTAGGTAAAATTTTTCCCGGATTTCAATCGGAGCTGTGTTGTGATTGATACCGATCGTTAAAATCTGCACAATGTGTCCTTATTATCTAAGTGTTAATAATTAAATGAAAGTATAACAAAAACCCCGCATGGGATCAAACACTATTGAAGAAATTTACCAGTCGAGATTTTATTGTTTTTCCGAAAGAAGTTCCAATTTTTTCAGGACCAAAATACGGACAGGCCGTCCCTCGAAACTCCCTTTTGTGGGTTTAACACGACCTTTTGCCCGGTATTGATAGCTGGAGTAAAGCATAACAGAAGATCCTAAGGCCTTAGGAGCTGGAACACGAACCCCCTTTGTTTCTGCAGGTAAGTTCGTCTGTAAAATTTCCGTCTTATCTGAGAAAATCAATTGGTAAGCATACTTTTCTGTCATAAGATAATTGAAGTTCAGGATGGTCACCTCCGGTCCGGTTTTTCCTCCATCAACAGCCATGACAACTCTTAATGGGCCTTCCACCGTACGGTTGGATTGAATGATCGCCCATAAAAGGGTAATACCAAAAAGTACACCGAACACAATATTGAGAAGCTGCCTAGGACTTTTCATTTGATCCCCTTTGTTTTATATCCGCAGCACTCATCGCCCGGCCAGGATTCATGCAGGATATTACGAATTGGAACACAATAAAATTCTCTTCCACTAACGGTTTTATGTAGTCCAAAACGATTTTCGTAAATGGAACAGGCAAATAATCCGTTATCCAATTGGAGTAAATGTTCGCATGGGTCGCCTTCGATGCTTCCGCAACAGGCGCCGCATCGACGGCATTTAGCCTCCCATTGTTTTTCTTTTTGTTGCTGCAGATACTCGTAACGTTGTCGGTCTGTTAGTTTTTTTGACATTAAAATAATTTTGAAACCAGCATGGCGATAGCGGTTTCCACTTTTAATATTCTAGGACCTAAATGAGCTATCTGAAAGCCTAATGAACGGAATTTTTCAATTTCATAATCGATAAACCCGCCCTCCGGACCGATCGCCAAAGTGACGGCGGTATTGACAGCCGATGGACAAGGCTGTGTTCCTTCGGGATGAGCAACCACAGGTAATGAATTGCCGATTAATCCGGGAACTTCGTCTTCAAGAAATGGCTTAAATTTTTGACGTAAGTGGACCTGCGGCATGATCGTATCTCGAGCCTGTTCTAATCCGAGGATACAGTTTTTAGTTAATTTTTCTTCACTTAAAACAGGGGAATGCCAATAACTTTTCTCAACTCTGGAGCTGTGAATGAGAAAGATATTTTTTATCCCCATAGCAGTAACGGTTTGTATAACACGCTGGAGAACGATCGGTCGTGGAAGCGCCAGGATTAAGGTTAACGGTAATGGCTCAGGCGGGTTTTCTGAGAGATGAATGTCCATTTCTAAATCCGTATCATTCAGCTCTGTCACCCGCCCAACGCCGATTTTTCCATTAATCAGGCCGACTTTCAATTCATCACCAACGGAAACGCGATGAATCTCTTTAATATGATGATGACGGCGGCCATTAATGTGCACATGGTCCTTTTTATTTTTTAAAAAGTCACTTTCAAAAAGGGTAACCAAATTCATGATTAGTCGTCACTGCGGGATGTGATTTCTACGAGGTGGTAGCCAAAATTTGTTTTAACAGGTCCATGGACTTTTCCAACCTCTTCATTAAAAACCACTTGATCAAATTCCGGAACCATTTGTCCTTTGGAAAATTCTCCCAAGGCTCCTCCGTTTTGT
>JAGQKQ010000106.1:0-2883 GCA_020430005.1 Candidatus Omnitrophota bacterium | reverse complement strand
GATGGGCATTTAGAGTGTTGTTTGGCTAGATCTTCAAAACTGGCGCCGCCTTCAATATCGGATTTGAGTTGAAGACATTGCTCTTCAGTTTCTACGAGAATGTGTCGTGCGCTTGCTCGTGGCATAAAAACTCCTTTACTTAAATCGGTCCATATTATTGTGAGATGTGTATTTTAAGGGTTTTAAGGACGTGTGGCAAGGGCTTTGTGGGGAAAAAAGACAGGCGATCCTTGATTTAAGGATCGCCTGAATAGGGGTTTTATTTGCTTTTCTTTAAACTTTGACTAAGACGAACGAACCGTTGTAATGCTTCCGGATCCTGAAAGAGCGCCTTGTTTTTCTGCATAATTTCGGCTGCTTTTCGGATATTTTCAGCATCCAGGTTCATCGCCTTTTTCTCTTCAGCCCGGGCTGGCTGAGCAGCAATAACCAGAGCCGTTAGAACAAGTAAAAGGGTGATTGTTTTCATTTTTTTCTCCTTCTTAAGAAAATTTTTTGTTTATATCCATAAAAAAACACATTCCGGAAAAAAGCCACCGAATTTCCCCTGAAATTCAACAACTTAAACCCAAAATGCGTGTCTCTACTTTCTTTCCTTTTTAGGGCTGCCGGAAGACCATTGCCCCATATCAAACTGAATTGATAATGTCAGGAATTCATCCTCCTCTTTTATTACTATTCATATAATATCATTTTTGTAGAAAAAAAATACTTTTTTTAAAAATTTTAAAAAGAGGTTCCCATATATAATTTTCCACTGGAATTTAATCCGGAACGCCAGCGGGAACGGGATTCGATAACGGCTGTTTTCTCAGATTCGTATTCATCAAGAGTTATGGTGCCGTTCTCATATTGAGCTTCAAGTTTCTGAAGTTGGCGGGTATAGTCGGCTTCGGTTGTTTGGATGGAAACACAGCCTGTCAGCAATAAAATTGTCATGACTAAAAGGAAATGTTTCATCATCATCCTCCGGCTACCGGTGGAATAAAAGTTAAATGATCTCCGTTCTTTAATGAAATTTTCCAGTCGGCAAACGCATTATTAACCGCGACCTTAAGGATGTCTGTTGATAAATTGAAGGAATGCTGTTTTTGTAACTCGGCATACAGTTCGGCCGGGGTTGAAGCCGTCGTTTGAATTTCTTCTTCGCTTAGCCCGCGCTGTTCCCGAAGTAAAGCATAGTAGGTAATTTTTATTATTTTCGGCTTTTCTTCCATTCTTTTTACCAGCGGTAAACGGTTCCGATAAAACCTTTTTTCAGTTCATTTGTCTCGGCGGGAATTTCGATAAATCCATCGGATTCGGCTACTGACGCAAAATCTCCGGAACCGCCTGTTAAAACCGGTTTCGCTTCAATTATTCCAGCCTGTGTTGATGTCAGGGAAACCGTTAAAAAGAAAGCAAATTTTGTATCTAATCGAACATCTTCTGTTAAAACAGCATATTCTTTTTTCGGAGTAAGACCCAAGGCGGATTGAATATTCGGAATGACGTGCCGATAAATGCCTACTTGAGTGGATACAGGATTCCCCGGTAACGCAAAGATAGGTTGTTTACTTTTAGATAGACCAAACCAAAACGGTTTTCCCGGTTTCTGTTGTACTTTGTGAAATAGAACTTCACAGCCAAGTTCCTGAAGAACCTGAGGAACAAAATCAAATTTCCCCATGGAAACGCCGCCGGTTAAAACCAAAATATCAAAACGGTTAAGGATATTTGCGATTTCTTTTAGTAACAGGTCTTTATCATCAGGAAAATGAAAACGTTCGGCTGTGACCAAACGGGTTTGATCCAAAGCAATTTTCATAAAGTGAGCATTGGATTGACGGATTTGGTACGGTTTGACAGCTTGATCAATTTCAACAACCTCGTCTCCTGTTGAAATGATGGCAACTTGAGGACAGGCCGCAACCTTAATTTGAGATTTGCCCACCGCGGCGCAAACAGCAATTTGGGGTGTTCCGATACGACAGCCGGCTTTAATTAAAACATTTCCCTGTTGCTGGTCGGCCCCCTGTCGACGGATATTTTTATATAATTCCAAAGGATAGCTGTCATCAATAATGGCCAGTCCACCGTCATTTTCAAAGTATTCTATGGGAACAACACAGTTCGCACCGTTCGGAACAACAGCGCCGGTCATAATTTCAATACAAGCGTCGCTGTGCGGCAGGGTGAGTTGTGCGGTTCCGGCCGCCTGAGTGTCCTCGATCGGAAAGCGCCTGTTTCCCATTTCCCAGGAGGATATATCAATAGCGATACCATCCATCAAAGATTTATCAAAAGGCGGAAAATCTCTATCGGCGGTAATATCTTCCCGTAAGAGACGTCCGTAAGCCTCATCTAAAGGAATTGTTTCATCCGGGTAAGACGGCATGTTTTGATGGATCATTTTGTCGGCATCAGTGATGGATAACATATTTTATAACCGTTTTTTCGCGATAGGTGTCACAATGATTAAAAACAACATTTGAAGAATAAAATAAATTGTTAAATTCATGGCCAGGCCGGAAGTAAAGCCATAAGAATGCAGGCCGACACTTAACAAGTTGACACCAAACCAGGCCCACATGACCACAACAATACCAAAGACGCTTCCCACGGCAAACCCTAACGGGCCAATCATTTTACCGATTTTAGCATGAAACAATAAAGCGCACCATAAAACGATCAACAGCGCGCCGTTTTCTTTCGGGTCCCAGCCCCAAAAACGTCCCCAGGATTGATCGGCCCATATTCCTCCCAGATTTGTTCCTAAAAATGTTGCGGTTAAACCGAAACCGAGTGTTCCAATGAGGATATTCTGAATAGCACGCAGTTTGGTTTTATCCGTGCCAAAGGCCGCCTGCAAAATATAAATATGCCCGACAATTCCGGCGACGC
>JAGQKQ010000105.1 GCA_020430005.1 Candidatus Omnitrophota bacterium | reverse complement strand
CAATAATATTCATGGAACCTAATAAGGAGGATTGAATAAGACAAACCATACCGAGCAGCCAAAACGTTTGCCCGACTGTCGCGATAACGGCCAGCGGCGCATAAGCGGTCCAACCGGAATTGGCAGCCCCGCCGGGAAGAAAAAAGCTGGCCAGCATAATGACACCACCAACGAAGTAGAGCCAGTAACTGGTCATATTTAGTTTAGGAAAGGCCATGTCCGGCGCGCCAACTTGCAAAGGAACAATAAAATTTCCAAAGGCTCCTACAGCTAGCGGTACAATGCCAAGGAAAATCATAATGGTCCCGTGCATAGCGCCCAACTCATTATAAAATTCCGGCAGCATAATTCCGCCAGGGGCCCGGTTTTCTCCCAGAAATTTTCCGATGAAAGGAATAACTTCTCCAGGATAGGCCAATTGCCAGCGCATTATCATCATTAAAATAAAACCAAACATTAAGAAGAATAGGGCGGTGATTCCGTATTGAATGCCGATCACTTTATGATCGGTTGAAAAGATGTACTTTTTCCAAAATGGTAATTGATGAGAATCGTGATGAGTGCTTTCCATGCTTTCCCTTATATTTTACCGGTTAACTGTTTATTTTTGGGGCGGATATGTAAATGTAAAATCTAAAGTTTTTGTTTCGCCCTCAGCCACAGTAAATGTTTCCTGCTGTGGCCCCAATTTTTCATGCCAAACTTCAATTTTATATTCACCGGCGGGAAGATTATCAATGGTATATTTACCGTCGGCTTGTGTGACCATAAAATACGGGTGATCCATAACAGAAACCCACGCGCCCATCCAAGGATGGACATCGCATTTCATGGGGAACATAAATTCGGCTTTAGTAAAAGTCTGCGTCATCTCTTTACGGAATTTCGGCATGGCGAGGTTAAACTCGGCATTCTTTTTAGGAACAGCGTGAACGTTATGAAGCGTTCCGTCAGGATTTAAAATTTTAACCGGTTGGTTGACCATAACACCTATAACATGTGGCGTGTACATACACCCTTCCTGAGTTAAAACAGCCGGCTCTGTTGGTGCCGGGTAATCTTTTTTAGGAAGGCCGCTGACAATATGCACAAAGACATTTCCCATGGTCTGGCCATCCCCTAAAAGCAGGGTTTGAGGATATACAGCGCCTTCATGGTGTGTCAGACAAATCGGGTCGGCGTCCATTTTGATTTCACGGAATTTTGGAATTTTACCATCGTAAGTAACCGTTCCGGTTACACTGGCGGCATGGGCGGTCGAGGCGGTGAAAGCAAGCAGTAAGGCTAATATTTTCAACGATTTCATTATAAATCCTTCCTAAAAACACACTAAATTTGTCTGTTGAACTAATCTTAAATTATACTCTAAACTACTATAGCAGAACGGCTTTGTCAAGAATGGTTTTGGGAATTTTATCATTATTTTCAGGTCGGGGGTGGTATGTCCTATTGTGTCCCGTTGATATTTGCTGAAACGGATGTTACACTTGCACTACCTTCAAGAAGAGATTTTTAAAAGCAACCTTTCGGATCCAATCAGGACAATTTTGACAACTCGGGGAATCACATTTATGGTTTATCCATACCTGGTTGGATCCTAAATATAGGGACACGTATTTATGACGTGTCCCTTTTTTTATAATTTTTGATATTTTTGAACGCGATGATTTTCAGGATCGGCGATATAGATATTGTCCTGACTATCAATACCGATATCGGTTGGAAAATCAAATTCTTCAGGCAGGCTGCCTTGAGTACCCCATTTATAAAGGAAGTTTCCGTCGTTATCAAATTGTTGGATACGATGATTATTGCGGTCGACAACATAAATGAAATTATTGCTGTCGGCAGCTATTCCCCTTGGTTCAATAAACTGACCGTCCCCACTACCTGAGGTTCCCCATTCTCTGACAAAGTTACCGCTGGAATTAAATTTCTGAACGCGGTCATTATTTTCATCAGTAACATATACACCGCCGTTATGATCAAAGGCAATACCGGACGGTTTATCAAACTGTCCTGCGCCGCTGCCGCCGCTTCCCCACTTTAGTATGAAATTGCCGTTACTACTAAATTTCTGGATTCGGTTATTTCCCTGGTCCACGACATAAATAAATCCTTGAGAATCAATGCCGATATCTGTCGGTGTGCGGAATTCTCCATTGGCCGAACCGCAGTTATCTCCCCATTTGCCGACAACATTTCCGGCGGAATCCAGCTTTTCGATAAAAGATTTACAGGTTGGCGGCGTACTTGGTGGAACAGCCGGTGACGAAAAGGATTGGCTTTTATAGATGAAACCACTGCTGTCAATGGCCAGACCATTTAATGCCGTGTTAATTTTGGCTAAAGGATTCCCGTTAGTATCGATTTTTTGGAAACGTTGAACCGTAAGGTTTCCGGCTACTTCATTCTCGCCGATATAAATAGAATCCTGAGTATCGATGGCAATGATGCTTGGGAAAATAAATTGGCCGTCCCCGAATTGATCAAGGTAATTGCCGGTATTGTCAAAAGTAGACACGCGGTCTAAACTATTTTGGGTCACATAGACGATACCATTTTGATCCACGGCGATACCGCGTAAGCCCACGGTGTTGGCATTTTCGGTTTTACTGAGGAAGTTTCCGTTTAATTCAAATTTTTGAATCCACAAGTTACTGGCAATATAGAGGATATTATTTTGATCAATGACAATATCTTCAATTTGCGAGAGTTGCCAGTCTTCTGTTATTCCCGGTTCGCCCCATTGATCAAGCAGGGTTCCACTGCCGTCGTATTTATGAATCATGTCATTATCAGCGATGTAGATAAAATTCTGACTGTCCACAGCCAAATGAGCGGCCCGGATATCATTGCCCCATTCTCCCAAAAAGTTGCCGGCGGTATCATACTTTTTAATATTATGATCTGTTCCGCCATCAAGAACATAAATGATATTTTGAGAGTCAATGACGATTGATTCCGGCTGCGCGATTGTCCAACTGGTTAAAAAATTACCGGTCGAATCAAATTTTTGAATACGGTTATTGCTGGTATCGGCAACATAAATGTTTCCCTGGCTGTCAATATCCGCATCATCCGGGAAGACAAAGTTTCCGTCTGCTGTTCCTCTATCGCCAATTGTAAAAAGATGATTTCCGCTAAGGTCAAATTTCTTTACATTATTACGGTCTGTCACATACAGGCCGTTGGTTCCGTCAAAAACAATCCCATGGGGTTCGGATAAGAACCAGGCATCCTCCGGAATAACCTTATCGAAAGCCACAGGATCAACGACGATAGTATCAAACATATAGTCGCGGATAATCCAGGTATTATTTATTTTTGACCATAATTGCACATATATTTTTTGACCGGTTAATGGAATTCCGTTTACGGTGGCTGAAGTGCCGAGTCCTAGCGATTGACTATAAATGTCTTGGGCTCCGGAGGATGTTCCGATGTGAAGCTGATGTTCCGTGACCAGGCTGTTTGTGCTCCAGGTGAAAGTGACGGTTGAATTATTAAGAACCGTTCCGGCGGACGGGCTTACTAATTCCGCTGGACCTGTTGTTTGATAAATATAATCGATAAACTCCCAACCGGTTGTCATACTTGACCATAAGCGAACATACAATGGATTCCCGTTAATCGGAATATTCGGTACAGTCACGGAGGTATTTAATCCCTGTGATTGGGTGTAAACATTGGAACCACCCGGAGTTGTTCCCACATGCAGCCAATATTTAAATGCTCCGACCCCCGGACTCCATTGAAAGGTAACGGATGAATTTTGCAAAGTTGATCCCGGAGCCGGACTTGTCATTGCCGCCAGAGATGTTCCGGTCTGTGTTTCGTCGATTGTCTGGTAAATGTAATCAATATACTGCCATCCGGTCGGCATGCTGGACCACAGGCGGACATACAATGGATTCCCATTTAGCGGAATATTGGAAACACTAACCGAGGTATTTGTTCCCTGTAATTGAGAATAAATATTGGAAGCCCCGGGAGTTGTTCCCACGTGCAACCAATATTTAAAGGCCCCCACACCTGGACTCCATTGAAATGTGACCGATGAATTTTGTAATGTTGTTCCGGGAACAGGTGTTGTCATTTCAGCTAGAGATGTTCCGGTCTGTGTTTCATCGGTAGTTTGATAGATATAATCAAGAAACTCCCAGGCCCCGGAACCTTTTTGAGACCATAAGCGAACATACAGCGGATTACCATTTAAGGTCAGACCGTTTACAGTAACTGAAGTATTAGTCCCCTGAGATTGCGAATAAACGTTGGATGTTCCCGGTGATGTTCCGATGTGCAACCAGTATTTGTAGATACTTGTTCCTGTTGTCCATTGAAATGTAACGCTGGAATTTTGCAAAGTTGAACCGGGCGTCGGGCTTGTTATTTCCGCTAAAGTATTTCCTCCCTGCGTCTGATCAATGGTTTGGTAGACATAATCCATATATTGCCAACCGGAATAGGTTTTAGACCACAAACGGACATATAATGGATTACCATTTAGCGTAATATTGGGAACGGTAACCGATGTATTAAGGCCCTGTGATTGGGTATAGACGTTATTTCCACCGGGAGTTGTGCTGACATACAGCCAGTATTCCAGAATACCTGTACCGGCAGTCCATTGAAAGTCGATGGAGTTTCCTGTAATCTGACTTCCGTTTGTGGGTGAGACCATTTGCGCAATACTGTAAATGACCATTAAATCAAAACTTTGCTCGGTAATTCCCCCATGATTATCATCGGCCTGAATTGTAATCGGATGAACGCCGACAGAAGCCCCCGAAGGATTCCATGTAACAAGCCCGCTAAGCGGATCAATACTATAGCCGGTTGGACCTTGTGTAATGCTGTACGTTATGGTGTTATTATTAATATCTGTTGCTGTGACCTGATAGAAATTCTGAACGTCTACATAGAAAACAGTGACGGGTGAAGATGTAAAAACAGGTGGTTGATTTGATCCTCCTCCCGGAGGGCCATCCGCGTTAACAATAACGCTTAAAGCATATTTGCGGTTTCCCGCGGCATCGGCTCCGTTCATAAAAATAGTGTAACCTCCACCGCCAGAGGCTCCATGATACCATACAACATTTGCCCCGCCTTGGCCGTCGGCATATATACGGGGATCGGGAAGATGAGTAAATTCACCGACACTGATCTCAACATCATTGGCCCATTGCCGCACACCATTCGAATTAATCTTTTGTGCGAAAACTTTGTTAGTCGCATTTGTTACATCGGCGATCCAGGTAACATAAATATTATCGTTCTCATCAATGTAATGATGGACACGTTCGGGATTATCAACGCCACTGGAAACGATGATGTCTCCTCCGACCTGTGCGCCGTTTTGATCGTACTTTTTAACGATAATCTGATCGCCGTTCCGGCCGGATGAAACGGGGTTTCCCGAGGAATCAACAGCAATACTGGTCGTCTGATCAAGATCAATGCTATGCCATATGGTGTTTCCTACGCTGTCCATCCGTCGTAACCAAGGCCCTCCGTTAGTAGAGTTGTTCATTGTGTAAATAATATCATTGCCTGAAATGGCAATCTGCGGACGGGTTTGATTGCTGCCCTGACCGGAGGAGATATCATTGGCAAATTGCGGGTTTCCATCAGAGTCAATTTTTTGTAAAAACGACGCCCATCCAAAAGGCCCGTAACGCTGAAAGTTGATATAGATAAAACCGTCATCACTAACAGCTAAATCATTGCCGATACTCTCTGGAGGCTCGTTAACGCTAACTGCTTTTTCTTCTGTCCACTGGAGAATTCCGTTGGCATCGATTTTTTGCATTGCGACTTCGGTATTGCGTCTGTTCCATATGACATAGACATATGTTCCGTCTGTATCAATCTTTGGCGTAGGCTGCCAGTCACCGGAAGACCAGGTCAAACTTTTGGAACTGACTTGAAGGTCGGAAGACCATTGACGTGTGCCGGCGGTATTAAATTTTTGGACCATAATACGGCCAGAAGTGGTTGAACCATCGTTTTCCGCCAGCCATGTGACATAGGAATTGCCGGCAGCATCAACCACAATATCCGGATTATAGTGCTCATGATTTTGGGCCACAGCGGTGAACGGCACCGAAAGGAATTGAAGAAATATAAAAATTTGCAGGATATTCTTAATTTTCATACATAAAACCATTGCTTGGTCTTTAAAAGTGGATACAGTATAATCCTCCTTTTTTTAAAAACTGTCAATGGATATTTAGTAGGCACGAAAAAAGGGACATGTATGGACATGTCCCCTTTTAAGTGTTTATTTTTGAAATTATTTAAACTGAATACCACCGCCTTCGTTGGTATTAACGGTTGGGCGATTGTCTAAAGCACGGGCTTTATTAACTAAATTAATAAATTCCGCGCGGTATCCAAATGGATCGGCGCCTCTACCCGCTTGAGCCGCACTAATGACATGCTCGTATGAGGAGTTTCCCTTGAATTCAGAATTTCGTAATAACATACCGAAT
>JAGQKQ010000104.1 GCA_020430005.1 Candidatus Omnitrophota bacterium | reverse complement strand
TGCACGCAATGCTGTGACCGCCATCCAGGCTGCCGCCGACATAGCCACAATGATGATCATTCCGACTAAAACTTCAATTAATGTGAAGGCATTGTTTTTCTTTATTGTTTTTGGGGACATTGGGCACTCACTTCCAATCATCATCTTTATATTCCACGAAAAAACAGCCCCACTCAAAAGCTTTTAAGCGGGGCTGTTAATAACCAATTTTCAACCTTTTCTTTTATTACTGCTGACCGTGCACAATTGTCGGTGTAATGGTAATAATCAATTCTGTATCCGTAATGGTATTTTGTTCATAACTGAACAGATTACCCAATAACGGAACATCACCTAAGAACGGTACTTTGAAAAGATTTGCTTTATCTTCCTGGCTTAAAAGCCCTCCTAAAACAAACGGTTGACGGTCTTCCACTCGCACAAATGCTGTGGCTTCACGTGTTTTCACGTGCGGAAACTCGTCATTAGGACCACGGAAGGCAAAGATAAAACTGACTTCCGGCTCCACTTTAATCACCACGAAATCGTCTTCAATGATCGACGGTGTAATCGTTAAACGGATACCCGGCTCAACCCAACGAACCTCTGTAGTGACAACCCCACCCGCTACGTTAGTAACAGTATAGGGAAGCCTGTCTCCAACAAAGATCTCCGCTTCTTTATCGTTTAATGTGCTAACACGAGGGTTAGACAAGATTTTGGCTTTATTTTGATTTTCCAGCATTTTAATCGCTGTCTCAAACTGAAGCGGTGTTCGCTGGAAACGCGCTATACGGTAAATTGAACTTGACGGATTTTCATCATCATCCAGATCAAGCGGACGTCCGCCCTCTTGTGAACTGATACGGATCTCGTCCTGCCAATCCACGCCCAATTCTTTAAGCGCGTCTTTATTAACTTCGATAATTTTAGCTTCAAGAATAACCTGTGGTTGAGGTTTATCAATTCCGTAAAGAATGGCTTCAACATCCTGAATCATTTTCGGATCGCCGGTTACGATAATACTGTTCAATTCTTCACTGATACTGATATTATCCACAAGGTCTTCCACCAAGGTTTCCGCTTCTTTAACGCTGACATTTTTCAGCTTAAGAACTTTTGAAACAGAATTTTCAGATTTAATTTTTTCCTTACCGGTAACATAAAGCGATTGACTAACACGTTTGAATCCTAAATCATACGCGTTACCGATAAGAATGAACGCTTCTTCCAGCGTAACTTGCTTAAGATGAAGATCGAGAAGCAAACTTTTATACGCCGGATCAATAACCACATTCACATCCGCGGCTTTTCCCAACGTCATAAAAATATCACTCAGTTTAACCTCATCAAAATCCAGATCAATACGTTTGTCTTTATACGGTTGTTTAATCAAACTACGAATAATTTCTTCGTCTGTTTGAATAACCGGTACCGGATCATTACTCGTGTCCGGTTTTGTTCCTTTATTCAGTTTAATGCTTTTCGCTTCAATATAACTTTCGTCAATCTTACTTCGCGAACGCAAATAATCCATATCCTGATCTTTAACATCAGCGGTTAATTCCTGCTCTGTATAACCACTCTGAACACTTTTCGGCTCCATGTTCATATTCTGGGCCAATTGAAAATCTTCATGGGTGTATTTCATATCCGGATCATCTTCGGCCATCATTTCCGCGTCCATGGCATCCAGCTCAGCATCTGAAATTTCTTCGGCTTGAGATCCGGATTGAAAATTGACTTTCGGCTCATGCATTTCATCCTCTTTCCACTGTTTCATGGCCTGCATCATTTTCTTTTCCCTGGCTTTATCAGCAGTGGTATCCATTCCGGTCTGCTCCAAAGCTTCAGACGTGGCATCTTGAAGATCCATTTTATCAAACTTCACCAGTTCCACCTTCGTATGGGACGGTGTTTCCGATTCAGTTACAGCTGATGATCCCGAATCATCTGAATAACCGGAGTCATGGCCATACTGATAGGAATTTTCAAAATTCTTATAACTCTCAGCCTGCGCGAGATACTGGGCTTTATAGTCGGCCAGAACTTCTTCGCCTTCCGCAGGAAGAGCAACAGAAGCTTTTTTAGCCAACAGAAGTTCTTCCGTTGTACAAGGCCCTGCTCCCATCAGCGCGGCATCACGACAGCACCACACCTCCAAATCCGGATCTGTCGCGTGAGACATCGGCGCGGCAAGAAACAAGCCGGCACTGACTACCATCGTCAGTATTATGATAAAAGTTTTTGGTCGCATTTTATTTTTCACCTCTCTGTAGTTTATATGTTCTTGCGTTATCCGCATTTTTGAACACAATATAATCCTGATTAATATCAGAAATCGTCAATTCCTTAACTGTATCATTTATGTTAAACACGCCCTTTTCCTCATTAATAATCAAAAGAGCGGAGTATTCCTGATTAACCTTTACATAACCATAATACTTGATACTTTGAAGAAGATCTTCTATATTCTGTTCAAACATCAACGGATCTTCTCCCTCCTCAGGTATTTTGGCGTTGAGAGGTGTGAACGGATCGCGCTTAATCCGCAAATCCGGTCTCTCCGGCTTAAGAATAATCTTGGCTAATTCTGTGCTGTCGATCATTTCAATGAGAGGCTCATTTTTTAATTCTTCCCGCAGAGCCTGTTGCTGCTTTCTCCTATTATTACATCCCGAGCACACGACCACGACACAGATTAATATGATAAATATGTTAATAAGTTTTCTCATCGTCTTTTTAAGTCCTCTAAACTTTTAAGGCTGTAAATACTCAACGTAAAATTGCAGTTTAGCTTCGGATATTTCTTCTGAGCCTGAATATCAACACTGCTGATATTGATCAATTGTTCATAATTCTGAAGCTGATCAAGAAAATCAACCAAAGCGGAAAACGTCCCTTCCACTTTAATCTGAATCGGCATCGCGGCCAGCGTCAACACATTTTCCTTTTGCTGTTCACGCAATTGATTGACTTGAGCCTGTGTAAGCTTTTTATTACGTTGATAATATTCTGTCGGCACAACGACCTGACGAAAATTTTTCGTCTGCATATCGATAATACTGACTAATGAATCATTCGCGAATTTGGAAATCTCATCAAGAAAGGCCGGAATGTCTCGTTCCTGGAAAAGGTATTTTTCAAAATCCCTGCGTTCTCTTTCCATTTTAACAAGCATCTCTTCCACACGCGCAATTTCATTCTCTAGTTCATCGCGCTGCGCGACCTTCTGTTGAAGTGCTTTTTCCACTTTATACATGGAAGAATACTGCCAGGCCACCAGACCAAACAATCCCAGGGTCAGTAAAACACAAATGACAATGATTCCGCTTTGTGCGTTTTTCACATTCATTGTAACTTAGCCTCCTGGTTGGTCTCTTCTTCCACTGCTGTTCCATCACCGGGCAAAGCTTCTTCTTCATCCGCCTTTTTTAATTGAGCCATAATACCGAATTGATAAACCTTATTTTCCCCTAATGTTTTTTCTCTTAAGAAGTCAAAAGCGCCGCCTTCCAGAATTGTTGAATCTTCAATACGTCTCATAAGTTCCGCGACCGTTTCAACTTCCATGGCATCACCCTTAAATGTGGCGCTGTTGGATTCACTAAATTTAAATGTGGTTAACGCAAGATCTTCCGGCATTTCATCAGATACAACGGCCAGAACCTGCGACCAGGAAACACGATTTAATAAACGCACATAAGACGCCTGCGCTAAAAGACCTTCCCGAATAGCAACGTATTCATCTCTGCGCTGAAATACTTCCTGAGACTTGACGGTTAAATCGGCATATTCCTGTTCCACTTGAGAAATCTGTGTCTTCATATCGGCTGTATGCCGTCGAAGCCCTAAAACCATTCCGCCGCAAATAACGGCCGCAATAAGAATATAGGCGCCAGCCATAACGGCATTGCGGATCATTAATCGCTTAAAATGTGTTGCACGGAAGAAATGATCAAACGCGAATTGCGCCTTGAGTTTGGAAACATGATAAAAAATTGGAACACAGGCCAGGCCATAGATTGGATTATCCATATGGGAGGCCACTTCCAGATCAGCCGCCGTGAACTGACGTAAACTCGGCACATTCACCGGTGTCTCGACCAGCTTTTCGCTGAGCACTTTTTGGAAATTGGAAGCCCTTTCCTTGTCCCATACCAAAGTCACTCGATTAATCACTTCACCTTTATTCTCCGTCACATAAGACTTCAACACTCGTTTAATTTCAGACGTAAGACTGGAAAGGACTTGATCACTAAAATCTTTACCGTTTTCCGGATAGATGTGTTCAATACCGGTTGTGGTTTTATAAAGCAATTTGTATTGGTGGTTTTTAAATATAATAAGATAGCTGAAAAAATCATTCACCAATAACAATGCCTGCGAGCCTGCTGTTATGTCCTGCTGACGGGACATTAATTCCTGCAGATTTAACGGGGAAATTTCAAAATGGCGGTAAGCAATTGCCGAGCGCTCAACTTCTCTAAATATATAATCAAGAATTTCTTTATGCAGTGCAGCAAAAATAACTCTGATCCGATCGCCGGACGCCGCGGACTTGTTAACAATATAATCAAACTCTTTATGCGTGAATGCAGGAACTTTCTGAATTTCCGAGCGGATAACCTCATCTAGGTCCTTTGCACTCATCTTAGGCAAGGTCATCTGCCGAATAAGGGTGTCCTGACGCGAGAAGCTCAGAAACACCCTTTCCGGAGATATACCTTCTTTATCCAGGATACGGTTTATCGCCCCGGCTAAGCCGCCGTCACGAAGCAGATCCATTTCATAGTCCACCGCGCCGGCACGTTTAACCACATACGTCTTTTTTTCTTCGACGATGTAGACGAACCTTAACTTTGTTGCTGTAATTTCTAATCCCAGATAACCTTGATTCATTTTTATAACTTTCCTTATTTAAATAACCTTCAATTCCTCAGTGATTATTGGTGAGGAACACTTCCGTTAGCATCTACAGGAGGCCATGTCGCAAAGTGAGCTGCTGTGGCGACTTCTGTACCTGTTCCTGGATTTGCTGCTGCCGGAATAGTATAAGCTACACCGAAAGGACAAATTGGCCATGATGCTAAAGGTGCCGCTGCCCCGTTTGGTAAAGCGGCTGTTAATTCCGCTTGAGAATCACATTGAGTCCAGTTACGTGTATTCGTAAAACATAGCTGTGCCGCTGTGTTGATTGTACGAATATTAGACGCACACTCTTTTTCGTTTGATTGGTTAATCGCGTCTAGAACGTTCGGTAGAATCAATGCCACGATGACACCGATAATGATCAATACGACCAAGACCTCAATTAGTGTAAAACCTTTTTTGTTACTTTGTTTCTTCATTTTCTTTTTCTCCTTTTTTGATATTACATTGCTTCTTGATTTTCTTATTTATGTTTAACAAACACCTCACTTCAAATCGAACAAATTTGTCATTTTCTTTACCCAAAACCGGCTTTTTCTTTCCGGTCCAAGTATGGCATTTTGTTCTAACCCATTGATTATCTTCAATATCGGAAAATACAGCCTAAGTATAACACAAACATTGAAGAAAACCAGAAAATCCAAATGTTTTATAAAAGAACCTTTTTCAGGTATTACTAGAGTAAATAAGCAATTTTCGTACCAAAATGGCCCATTTTACCCTATCGCGTGGCCAGCCCCTGCCAAATACTGGCAATCGGCATATAAATGGATGCCATCGTCACTAAAACAATTGATCCTACCAGAATAATCAGAACCGGTTCCAAAATGGTCAGAAATCTGTTTAATTCGTAATCCACTTCCTGATCAAAGTGATGAGTTAATTTCCCTAATACAGGGACAATCGTACCACTGGTTTCCCCAATACCAACCATTTCGGTCAACAAAATCGGAAAATACTGTACACTCTGGAATGATTCATACATGGATGATCCCCGTTCCAAATCCACACGAACTTTTTTCAGACTTTCTTCAATTTTAGCATTCCCCGCTGTTGTGGTGGCCACTTTAATACTTTCCAATACCGAAACTCCTGAACCTAAAAGGATACTTAAAGAACGGACAAACTGACTTAAGGCCATCGTCATCATCAATTTTCCGAAATAAGGAATCTTAATAGCAATGGCGTCCACCGCATACGCAATAGAAGACTGTTTGCGAAAATATTTAAAATAGGTAAAAATTCCGCTAACAAATAAACCTAGTAAAACAAAAAACCACGGTGAACGGACAAAATCGGAAAAGGCCATAACCATTTGGGTAATAACTGGTAAATCAACCTTTAATCGTTCAAGAATAACAGCGAACCGCGGCACAACAAAGAAAAACATAAACAAGACAACCAGAAAAGCCACAACCAGAACGATAGAAGGATACAATAGCGCTTTTTTCGTTCTGGCAATCATTGCCGCCTGATAATCCAAATACTCCGATAACTTTTTTAAGACAGGTACAAGCGCCCCACCCAGTTCCCCGACCTTAATCAAAGCACGATAAACTAAAGGAAAACAATTCGGAAAGGCATCCATCGACGCAGAAATACGGTTTCCTTCCTCTAATTGTTTCTTGATATAACTGACAATAATCTG
>JAGQKQ010000103.1 GCA_020430005.1 Candidatus Omnitrophota bacterium | reverse complement strand
CAAATATGGAAATTGATCCGGATTTATTAGTGCCGGACCCGGAAAAAGCCTGGGTTAACGCGATCGCACCCTACCGGCGGGGACGGCGAAGTTATTTAATGTATTTTCGTGCGGTCATGCGGGAATTCGCCCAGATGTATGAGATTGATCCGCAGCTTCCTTATCATAAATTACCGAAGACATTTTTAAAGAAAGCTTTATACGGAACGAATGACGTCATATGGAATAAAGAGTACGAAGGGGTTGTTCCCTACATGGAACGGATGTTCCGGGAAACGGACAGCGACTGGCTAAAAGATGAAATTTCCAAATACATGTCGGAATTGCCGTGTCCTTCTTGTAACGGACAGCGATTACGGAAAGAAGCCTTGGCCGTCAAAATTAATAAAACAAATATTGCCGAGCTAGCCACATTTTCTATTAAAGAAACAAAAGAGTTTTTTGCCGGCCTTCAGCTTAAAAAGGACCATCAAATCATCGCCGCACCGATTTTGAAAGAAATTCAGCGGCGTTTGGATTTTTGTATCAATGTAGGATTGGATTATCTAACGTTGAATCGAAAGAGTTCCACGCTATCCGGAGGAGAGGCAGAACGTATCCGTTTGGCCACACAGGTGGGTTCGGGGCTGGTGGGAGTTGTTTATATTCTGGATGAACCGAGTATCGGATTGCATCAGAAAGATAATGACCGTTTGCTGGCGACATTGCACGCGCTTCGGGATATCGGAAATACATTGATTGTTGTCGAACATGATGAAGATACTATCCGTAAATCCGACTATGTGATTGATCTTGGTCCAGGGGCCGGAGAATACGGCGGTGAAATTATTTACGCGGGAAAAACGAATGGCTTGCTAAAAGCCAAGAAATCTTTAACCGGACAATATCTCAGCGGGAAACGGACAATCGAAGTTCCTAAAGAGCGGCGGGATATCAAAAATACAGAATTTTTAACCATTACTGGCGCGCAGGAAAATAATTTAAAGAATGTTGATATTAAAGTTCCTATGCGTACTTTGGTTTGTGTTACGGGTGTTTCAGGTTCAGGGAAGTCAACGTTGGTGGATGAGGTGTTATATAAAGCGTTGGCACAAAAGTTGTATAACGCCAAGGAGAAACCGGGGAAACATAAAAAGATTACCGGCATTGAACATATTGATAAAATTATTGAAGTGGATCAATCGCCGATTGGACGGACGCCGCGTTCTAATCCGGCGACTTATACGGGTGTCTTCAGCCACATTCGGGATTTGTTTAGTCAGCTGCCGGAATCCAAAATGCAGGGATATAAACCCGGACGGTTTAGTTTTAACGTGAAAGGCGGACGTTGTGAAGCCTGTCAGGGGGATGGTATTAAGAAAATCGAAATGCATTTTCTCCCGGATGTCTATGTGGAATGTGAGTTATGCAAAGGCAAGCGTTTCAATGATCAAACCCTGGAAGTTCGTTACAAAGGACATAATATTGATGATGTACTCAATATGTCCGTGGAAGATGCCTGCCAGTTGTTTGAAAATATTCCGAGAATTAAAAATACGCTGGAGACCTTAATGGATGTCGGATTGGGATATATCCGGTTAGGGCAGCAGGCGACGACTTTGTCCGGTGGAGAAGCGCAGCGTGTGAAGTTAGCCAGTGAATTGTGCAAGCGTTCAACGGGAAACACGTTTTATATTATGGATGAGCCGACAACCGGGCTTCATTTTGCCGATATTGAAAAGTTGCTTGGAGTTTTGCAGCGCCTTGTGGACAAAGGCAATACGATTTTAATTATTGAACACAATCTGGATGTCATTAAAAATGCGGATTACATTATCGATTTGGGACCGGACGGTGGCGATAAAGGGGGGACGGTTGTTTTTGCCGGATCTCCGGAGGAGCTGGCCAAGCATAAAACCTCTTATACCGCCCAATACCTGCGAAAAATCCTGAAAACCACCAGTTGAAAACTCGTCTAAAACTCTCTATAATAACGAAATGCTTTCCAAACGGTATTTTTCTCTATTTTTAATCCTTAGTCTGTTTGCGGGTCCGGTTGCCGTTCACGCTCAACAGGATGACAAGGAGCTCTTTATTGTCGCTCAAAAGGCCTTTGAAGACGGTTTCTATGATGTGGCGATCCGTTATATTGATCAGTTACTGGCGGAATTTCCAAGTACCGAAAAACGTGTTCAGGCAAACCTTTTGCTCGGACAATGTTATTTTTTCAAAAAGCAATATCTAAAAGCGTATGATGTTTTTGAAGGGTTATTACAGTACAGCGAGCTTAAGGACGCGACCCTTTTTTGGATAGGAGAAACATATCTAAAAGGAGCCGATTACCGTCAGGCTGAAAAACATTATCGTCAATTGATAGATGTCTATCCGGATTCTGTTTATACGCCGCAGGCGTTGTATTCTTTAGGCTGGTCTTATTTTGAACAACAGCAGTATAAAAAGGCCCAGGAATATTTCCTTCAATTAATTCAGAAATTCCCTACCCATCAGTCCAGCGAGGATGCCGCTTTTAAATTGGGCGAGGCTGAGTTTAATCTGCACTCCTACGAATCGACAATTGATTATTTTCGGAAGTACATTATCCGTTTTCCGCAGTCGACCCGTCTGGCCGAGGCCTATTTTTTCATTGGAGAGGCGTATTACTATATGGAAGATTATCTGGACGCGGTGACGTACTATGCCAAAGCCGCGGAGAAATCGTATGAAAACAGGCTTACGTTAATGTCGAAGGTCAGTCTTGGTTGGAGTTATTTAAAGCTGGAAAAGTTTTTGCTGGCCGAAAAATATTTTATCGAAGCCTTTGAATTTGCTGATGAGAAAAATATTATGACCGATGATATCTATCTTGGGCAGGCGACGTTGTATTCGGAGATGGGAGATCAACGAAAGGCTCTGGAAGCTTATACCTATCTTATTCAGCAGTTTCCCGACAGCGCGCGTATTGCTGAAGCGCGTCTGGGTCAGGCTAACATTTATTATTTACTGCACGATTATCCAAAGGCCATTTTAAGTTATGAACGGTTAATTGAGAATTTATCCGAGCAGACAGAGAGAGAGGATATTATAGAAAAGGCTTATTTTGGATTGGCCTGGGCGTATTTAAAAGCCGGTGATATTGATGAAGCCGTTGCGAATTTTGAAAAAATCAAAAATAAAACAAAAAGCACAACCGTTAAGATCAGCGCGTTAACGCAAATTGGCGATGCTTATCAGGATATGAATGAATTGGAAAAAGCCGTGGAAATTTATGACGGAATTTTAAAAGAGTATCCCGACAGTGCTTATGTAGACTATGTCCAGTATCGTCAGGGGGTGGCCTTGTTAAAGATGGATGAAATCTCGGCAGCCACACTGGCGTTTCAGAATTTAAAGGTCCATTTTCCGGAGAGCCGCTATCTCAACGACATAAAGTATTATCTGGCTGTAGCGTATTTTAAAAAACAGGATTGGGCGGCGGCGCGGGAACAGATCATGCTCTTTTTAGATACTTTGTCCGAGTCCAGTGAGTTTCACGCCGAGGCTTATTATATTTTGGGTCTTTCTCATTTCCATTTGGGGGATTACCGAAAAGCCATTTCCGTTTTTGAAAGCATTCTCGCTGATTACCCGGAACAAAAGGCCATCGGACGTAATGCGGAATTTCATATCGCAAAATCATACTATAAAATGAATTCTCCTGAAGAGGCGATTGAGCGGATGAAAACAATTATTACCAAGTATGCCGCTTCCGAAATTGCCCGGGATGCGCTGATATGGCTGGGAGATTATTATTTACAGGCCGCAAATTATGACGAGGCGATTAAATACTATGAAAATTGTATCGAGGTGTTTCCGGATAATGACCAGATTGATACCGTTTATTATGAATTGAGTCAGGCCTACAGGGCCAAGGATGATTTGGAAAAAGCGGTCAGTGTTCTGGATAATATCGACCGGGAGCGTAACCGGGAATTGTATGCCAAAGCCAAATTGCTGGCGGCCGAAATCTTCTCTCAAAAATTAGAACCGGAAGCGGCTGTGGAAACTTACCAGAAGATTATATCGTCCTCACCCGATTTTCGCCGGGACGCGTATGTGAAATTAGCTGAAGTTTATCTGAAGAATCAGAACTACAAAGATGCGGTTGCCATTTACAAAAAAGCTTTAAAGGCCGAAGCGAAATATAGTGATATAAAAGATGCAGAAATTCAGTTTTTACTGGCCGACGCCTATGAGCTGTGGAATAAAGAGGACACGGCTATTGAAGAATACTTAAAGATTCCGTATTTGTATTCTAAGAATACGGATTGGGTGATTAAATCTTATTTACGGATTGCCAGAATTTTCGAAAATCAGGAAAACTGGCCAGAAGCGAAAAAGGTTTATGAAAAAATTATTCCCTATAAAACAGATCAGGCGAAGTTCGCCCGGGAGCGGCTGGAATGGATTCAGGCGCACGTTTCGAACTAGAGCTTAAATGTTAAGGAGGAGAGGATGAACAGTGTGTGGGAAATGAATGCGTGGACATTGATAAAAATCGGAGGACCTTTGATGTTTCCGATTTTATTATGCTCTTTGATTGCCATGGCGATAGTAATTGAAAAAATGATCTATTTTTCGTCGGTTAAGACGGATGTCCGTAAATTGAAAAAAGATGTTTTTGACGCGATTAAGAATAACCGCATCAAAGAGTCTATCCAGATTTGTGATCAAAATCGTTCTCCGGTTGCCCGGATTTTGAAGGCGGGAATTATTAAATCAGGCTCTTCCAAAGAAGATATGAAAGAAAGTATGGAGGATGTCAGTCTGTTTGAAATTCCGAAGCTGGAAAGCCGTTTGAGTGCTTTGGCAACAATAGCACATATTGCGCCGCTTTTGGGACTTTTGGGAACGGTAGCGGGAATGATAGGAAGTTTTAATACAATTCAGATTAGATCAGCGGCGTTAAATCCTGTCACGCCTGGCGATTTGGCAGGAAGTATTGGTGAAGCGCTGTTAACAACGGTTGCCGGATTAATCGTCGCGATCCCTACATTTGTGGCGTATAACTACTGCGTAAGCCGTATTAACCAATTTATTTTAGATATGGAAAAGGCGGCGACAGAATTGGTGAATTTTGTCGGACATGTGACGGAAAGCAAGCTGTAAGGAAAGCCAATATGAAATTCAAACGCCATACAAAGTTAGAATACGGATTAAAACAGATTGATATCGCGCCGTTGATTGATGTTATTTTTCAATTGTTGATATTTTTTATGTTGTCATCATCCTTTACCTTTCAGTCGGGGATTAATGTTAAACTGCCCAAGGCGATTACAAGCGATGTGGTTAAGGAAGAAAATTATATTGTTACGATTACCAGCGAAAATGTTTTATATCTCAACGACAAGGTCTTGACCTTGAAAGAATTGAAAGAGACGTTAGAAAAAACGAATAGACAATTTCCATTGTTAATTAAGGCCGACCGCAGGGCATCGATGGGGCGGATTGTGGATGTGTGGGATTTGTGCCGTAATCTGGGAATTGAGCGGATCAATATCGCGACCAATCAAGAATAGTTATGAAATCATCGTATGAAACGTTTTTATCAACAGTTAAAGTTTATCATTCCTGTTTCGATCGGATTATCGTGTTTTTTTCACATTATTGTTTCTGAGTTATTTGTGTTTACATTTCCTTTGAAGGCTGAATCTTTTAAGCCGGGATTTACGTTTTTGGGAGCTATTTTGGATGACCAGGAATTAGACGTTTCACGGCCAACGCTTTTGGGAGAGAAAAAGGGGAATAAATTGACCTCTTTGGACAGCGTGATGATGGTTAAGACCGGGCAGGATTTCAAAATGGTGGTTTTGGATAAACCTCAGGGCATGAGGCCGGCTGAAGAAGTCGTGGCCGATCAAAAGGCTACCCAAAAGCTCATCTTTAGTGAAGATATTCGGGAGTCCGAAAAAAGCTCCACGGCCCAGGATATCGGAATCGATTTAACGCCAATGCCTTACAAACCATTGCGTCTTCAGACTGATGATATCAATTGACATTTCACTGGCCATAGCCCTTTTTATAACAGTTTCAATTTGTCTTGTTTTTGTAAAATGGATATTTTATAATTATAAAGAAGATATTGATAGCGGTACGGACACCCGATATTTGGAAAGCTGTCCTCATTGCGGGTATGTTTTTCTTTATTTCGGTAAAGAGGATGTTGTGACCTGTCCGCGATGCAAGTACTATTTTGAAAGGCTGTCCCAAGAGCAGCCGGAACAATGAGAGGCGAAAATGGTTCGAAGACTCAGACATAATCAGGATGGTGTTGTCTTTGTAACGGTACTTATGGTCATTATTGTTATGATGGTTTTGGCCACGAGTATAACCAGTATGAATGTTTCTCAGGTTAAAACCGCGGAGTCTGAGGTGCAGCGTATTCAGGCAGAATTACTGGCGGCTGGCACATTAGCGCTAACCTATACTGATCAGCAGGCTCCTACGCCTACCGGAGTCTTTACTTATCAGGAATCTCTTGATGGGATCACTTATACCATGACTTCTACCATGAATACCAGCAATAGCGGTGTTTTTCAGACTGATGATCTCAA
>JAGQKQ010000102.1 GCA_020430005.1 Candidatus Omnitrophota bacterium | reverse complement strand
CGATGTTGAGGCTAAGTCGAACTTAACCTTATCCAATTCTTGAACATTGAACCCTGTACTGGTGTAACAGACCTTGGGGTTATGAAAGTTACCGGCATCCAAAACTAACAACAAAATAGCTTCGCCTTTTCTATTCAAATAAACCCGCGCGAACGCATCGCTGATAAAATTATATCGTTCATCCTTTAAGTCCAATTCCTTTGAAATATCATAACTGCGCCATCCCGGAAATGACTTTGGGATATTCAGATTATCCAGAATATTGGTTCCCTCATATTTCGGTTTCGGCACCAGAAAAGAAATGACCATAGTTAAAATAAGCATTATCGAAATTAAAACAGCACGCTTCATTGGGCCCTGCTCCGTCTTTTCTGTATACGATCGACGACAAACTCCAGCCCCATCAAACAACCGATCACAATTAAGAAAACCATAATGCCGCTGAAATCATGAAAAAAACCTTCCGCCTTTTCCTGACCGAAATAATGTGTTACAAGGCACAAACTTAATACACGGATAAGATTTCCTAAAAGGGCGAACGGTATTCCGGAAATAATTAAAATAATTTTTTTAGGTAAATTCGCATTGATCAGACTAACGTAGGCCACCGCTAAAGTAATCATCGTAATTAAGGAACGGAAACCGCTGCAAGGGGCACCCATAAAAATATCATGCCCATCCATTGTTAAAAGCAACCCGTTTCTTGTAATCGGATAATGAAATGCCGAAAGGATGGATTCTGTCAATTGTGAAACGGTATAACGCATAGGGATTGTAATAGAATCAAGAATGCCAACAGGCGGCGGAATGAGAAACAATATAAATAAGAGAGGAAACGTAAGGGCCTTAACCACCTTTGGCCCATAAAGAAAGCGAATGCTGCCCCATAAAACGGGTATTAAAGAAGCTGTCGAAATGGCCAGATAATCCAAACGCCAGCCGAACACAAACATAAAAAGCCCTATGACCATTGCCAACAAGCTGACAATATCAAGACCGGCAAGATGTGTTTCTCGAAATAATTTTTTCAGGATTTCCCGACGCTGCCATGCCGTCCACAATGAAACCGGCAAAACAAAATAAGCATGCGTATAGTCAATCGTTTCCCAACGCGATTTATAGAGTTGGAAAAAGACAGGGCTATACAAGGCGGCCAAACAAGCCCAGGCTATATAGTGAACGAAATGCTGATAATCTTTCGGATTTCTGAAAGCAACCGTTGACATATTAGCTCCGTTTTCTTTTGAACCGTCGTGCCGCTAAAACACCCCCACCTAACAAAAACAACGCACTACTGATAGGTTCAGGAACAACTGTTACTAAAGCGTACATATCATTAAAATCTCTGTCCGCTTGTTTTAGTTTTGTCGCATCAAGATCTTCCCAGGCGACTAACCATTGCTGATTTTGTTTGAGTTCATAAATCAACGCCTGCGCGTTACCACCCGGATTTTCTAAAATTCCCATCTGTTGCGCCGAATTTTCCGAACGATCGGTAAACCATGTGTTGTGAAGTGGTGTTTTCAGGTAAAGACCAAAGTCATCTCCAATCAGAAGTTCTTTAGGTCCATTTTCAATACCATTAAAAATCTGGCTTAGATTTTTTTCGTCCCCGATACCTGTGTAGTAACCAAACGTGTTCTGGTTGGCAAAACCGGCGTTTTCGTAGACGATTTGAAATTCGACCGGGATATTGTTAAAACTCCAGAAAAACGGGTCGGGATCAGCAACGTCGTGTCCAATATACCCCGACTGTGCGAAGGCCGTAGCCTCGCCAAAATCATTGTAATATCCGTTGTTAACCAGCCATTTGGCAACATCGTTATAACCCGTTCCTACACCACCATCCCAACTGACACCCCAATCCGGTTCAAATGCTGAGAAAGCCGGCTGTTGTTTTACGGCCATAAAGGCTACTGCCATTACAGCGATTATCGCCACTTTTCCAAAAGCAGTCTTTTGCATACGTCTCCCCCTTCCAGGCAAATCCTTACCTAGCTCGTTAGTGTTCATATAAGTGTGGCATTCTCTAGAATGCTACCAATTTTTTATGTCTGTTTCGTGTCGCAATTGTGAAGATACTGTAAAATATACTAATTTTTGCGTTTAAATTCTAAAACCGTAAGTGAGTGCGGCTTAAACGTCAGCAAAAATTTACCATCCTGCATGTTCATTGTTTTGTGCGACACGGAAACCTGTTCCTGTCCATCCTCATTTAACGCATCCACACGGGTCCCATCAAGGGTCCACGCATCGACCTTTTCCAGTGGAATAAAATCCTCCAACTCGACAAAAGACTCAAAGGCTTTTGTTACATTGCGATTTACAACAAAAATATAAACCTTGTCGCCATCAATGTTTTTGCTGCTATTCACGGACAGATCCGCCTGTTGTTTGGAAACTGTCGACTTTAATAAAACATCACCGAAATGGTGATGATATAACTGATAAACATAAAAACTTGGACGTTTTGTGTAGTGGTTATACAAACTGTTTTGATCGACGGAACCAGAATAATAAACCATACCCCAAAAACGACTTAACGCGTCCCAGTAATTTGCCAGCAGAATGTTGTTTTCGGGATTCATTAATACTTTCACAATTTCGGCATTAACAAGGGCCGATCCCAAGGTGTGCCGGTAAGGAAGCGGTTCGTTCTGCGTAAACGCCGTATTGTATTCTGTAAAAGCGAGCGGAATATCCCGTCCGGCAGCCTCACGCAGCGACATCAACTTTCGTCTGATTCGGTCTTGATATCGCTCCGGCTCTTTCAACGTATCGGCAAAAACATGTTTTGGGTCCTGATTTGTTAAATCTTTACCCGCCCAACCCGCTGAAAAATAAAAATGTACAATAGCAAAATCCAGCTTATCTTGAATTATTCCCAAAACCTCGTGGTCCCATGATTTGTCAAAAAGCACTACCCCAATTTGAATATCTGGATCAACGGCCTTTAAGGCTGCATAATATGTCAGATATTTTTCGGCATAGTCTTTCGCCGTCACCTTTGCAATTCCACGATGATCGCCATGCCACACTTCATTGCCGATTTCAAAATACCGCACGCCATAAGGTTCGGGGTGTCCGTTCTCGGCGCGAACGGCCGCCCAATCGGCCCCACCATTCGGGTTAGATCCATCGTCGGGAGTATTCAAATATTCCACCAAATCCGCTTGTGTTTGGGCATTGCCGGTAAAATAACTTAAAGTAATAATGGACTCTGCACCCATTTCTCTTGCGACAGTTAGAAATTCATCCAGACCAAAACGAAATTCTGAACGATCCTTGCCGATAGTCTTTTTCCAATCATAATGATGCGTACCGCATCCTCCGGGAAAACGGAGCACCGAAACGCCAGCCTCTTTCATTAAAGCTAAAACTTCCGATACAGGTCGATTCAGTTCCGGGTCCCATAGCCCACCACCAAAATCTGAAAAGCCACAATATTCTTCCCGCGACTGTTCATACGTTGACGGATCGTACCCAGCCACATTGTTGCCAAAGACCTTTTTGTTTACCAATCCGCGTTCCTGATTGGTAAAAACAGTAATCACACCCGGCTGTTTCTCAACAAACGTAAAGCCTGTAGAAACGGCGCCTAATAAAACCAATAGACAAGACCACACGCAACGGTTACGTTTGGCGGGCATTGGCCAAAACCTCATCGTAAATTGCACGCAATCCCTGATAGTGTTTTTGAGCACTGTATTCCTCTTCGATTAAACGCCGCGCGTTTTGTCCCCACCGTTTAATCCGTTCATCGTCCGCCAAGGCATAATTAATTTTTTCTGAAAGATCCTTTTCATCACCTGAAATAAACGTCATTCCCGTTTCGTTATCACGAACTAATTCCGGAATACCACCCATTCGCGCGCCGATGACAGGCTTACCCATAGCAAATGATTCGATAACAGAGCGCGGATTGTTTTCATACCACTCCGAAGGAATCACCACACACTTCGCGCTTTTAATTTCATTATTCAACTTGTCACCGGACATATATCCCAAAAAGGTAACGTTCGACAAGCCGTCGTCTGTAACATAGTTTTCTAATTCCGCTCTGGCCGGTCCATCACCGATTATCTTAAGCTGAACATCCGGAATTGATCCGACCGCCTTAATCAACGTCAGCACTCCTTTTTCGTGGGACAAGCGCCCCATATAAACAAGTGTATTTCCATCAAATGAATACCGCGGTTCAATATGTTCCGGATACACAAAATTCGGAAGATACTCCACACGCCCTTTAAAACCCATCTCCTTTACCTTATCTTTTAAAAACCGGCTGGGTGAGATGAAGCAGTCCACTAAATCATAGATATGTAAAATCTTGTGATGGAGATACATTTCCAGCGTAATCAACGCGCCTTTAAAACGTGACCCTTTATGGCAGTTCTTCAAAAACCCCTGATAATATCGTCCACCTCGACAGGCTTCACAAATCTGATCATTCGCCAGCATCGTATACGCCCCGCAAACAACTTTATAATCCCGTAACGACATCACGACCGGAATATTAAAACTCTTGAGTTCATGAATGATAGACGGAGAAATTTGATGATAGATATTGTTCAAATGCGCAATATCGGGACGCTCATTCTGAATAAGCTTTCTGATTTTGTATCGCGCCTCACGTGAATAAAGCAGTTTTCCGGCATTACCTAAGGTTGTTTTTAAATCTTTCTTTTCATAATCCACATGGTTAACAAAATAAGGCGCATAGGGTGAATCAAGGTTCTTCTCGTCATGCATAGAAAAATGCATGACCTTATGTCCCTGATTCTCCAGCAAGGCCGATGTTTGAAAAAATGAGTTATCCGCCCCACCTTTACGATAAAAATATTTATTGGCTAGAAGAATGTTTGGAAGTTTAGCTGTAACTGTATTCATTCTTACTTCCTCAAGAATTTATTATGATTAAGCCATCCGGACAGCATAAATAAAATAAGGATCGTGCGATAAAACCCCGAAAACTGATCCAACGATTTAAAACATTGTGTTAATAATCGCTTAGCTGTATTTATATTCCAGTACGCGCATTGCCCGACTTCGTCAAAGATAAAATCTTTCAGATTCCGCACCACCTCTACCCCTTCCAGATAGAACGCTTTTTTACCGATCTTCAGGTCATCGTACTGCAATTCCGATCGTAATAATTTGCGCAAGGCGATTTTGTTTAAATAATTGACCTGATCAAACCGCTCGTCTTCGGACAAATGGAATAAGTAATTAATAACATCCTGATCACAGAAAGGAAAAGCATAATCAAAACCAAAGACACTTGTTGCTAAGCGCGCTTTGAGCATGACTTCTCCTTGATCATAATGACGTCCGCGGCACAAGGCCCTTAAATCAAAGTATTCCAGATTTTTATTTTCTTCATAAAGATCACGCCAGAATTCACTGGAGTCGTTCAAAGATGAATTGAGCTGATTAAGCAGCAGTGGCGGAACACCCCGACGCCCCGGAAACAACGTCTCAACTTTTGTATCAAATAAATGGCTTATTTTTAAGCGACGCAACAACAAACCCCGCAATTCCGACAGATCAATGGTATCTCCAATGGCCAGCTTGAATTTCAAGACATCGCTTTTACCCGGAACATGTCCCATATAAACATCATTGCCGGAGCCATCGATAATTTGGGCTGTGGATTGTTGACAGTCTTCTTTGATAAATTCCATACAGCGCAGGTAAGGAATCAGCGCCTCATCCGCACAGGGAAAAACAGAATGTTGGAAAAACCGGGTTAAAAGCGGTTTTAAATCGCCGCCACTCTTTAATCGAACAATGTGATGCTTTAACCCCAACTTCCGAGCAGCTTCAACCGCCATGGATGATTCATCATAACGTTGATCTTCCAAACCATAGGTCAGGCCGGTGACGGTATTACCCAAACCCGCCCGTGATAAGGCCAGCGCCAGACTTAACGAATCCTTTCCTCCACTCAGCATAAGAAAGGCCGGTTTATTGGCCGTCATTCTTTCGGCGATAGCCCGCCCTAAAACATCCAGCAACTTTTCGGGATTATAGGAATTTTGTTGGGAAGAATGCTGACGAAAATAGGGAAACCGCGTAAAGACCGTCTGTCGGGAAGGACTGGCTACAGAATAATGGGCTTCATCGCCAATAGACAACCAAAAAATATTCTTATAAATCGTCTGCGAAGCCGGAATAAAACCATTCTGCAAAAAAAATGAAACGCTCTCTTCATTTAATTCCAAAGACGTTTCCGTGTTCGCAAGAACATCCTCAATATTATAGGAAGCCACAATGTTATTCCGGCAAACGGTATAATACAAAATCTTCTCCCCCGTATCATCCGCCCGCACTCCCTCGCGAAAAATAGAGACCGTCGCATCGTTTTTTTTATCATTCTTAAGCATAGGAATTTATATCCTGATTAGACAATTTTGTTTGCTTTTCAAGACGGTCCCGTGATAGCCACGATTGTAAAATGGCAAGACTTCCAAAATAAAAGAACGTCCAGAGCGACATTTCGTAAAATGTTGCCTTGGACGACTCAACCAAACTGAGAATGAGCATCATGAGTGTGACTATGGCAAATCCACTCT
>JAGQKQ010000101.1 GCA_020430005.1 Candidatus Omnitrophota bacterium | reverse complement strand
GCTCCCATCTCTCCCGGTGTTTTCAGCATACCCAATGATATTGGATAGGTGCTGATAATGACCAGAACACCTTTCTTGTGCGCTTCTTCGGCAATATCGGTAAAATCGTCAACCGTTCCAAAAAAATTGGGATTTTGCAAAATAATAGCGGCGGTGTCTTCATCCAATAATTTTGTAATTTCTTCCCGAACCGCCTGCCCATGAGCCACGGGTGTTTCGGCAAATTGAAAATCCAGATTGCTTGTGTAAGACCGGAGAATTTTCCGGTAAATTGGATTCACACCGCTATCAATAACAATTTTATTACGTTTAGTAATACGAAAGGCCATCAAGGCCGCTTCATAAAGAGCTGTTCCCCCGTCGTATAAAGACGCATTGGCCACTTCCATCCCTGTTAATGTGCAGATAGAACTTTGATATTCGTAAAGGGCCTGTAACGTTCCTTGAGAACATTCCGGCTGATAAGGCGTGTAGGCTGTGTAAAATTCTCCACGGGAAATTAATGCGGTAACAGCAGACGGAACATAATGATCATAATATCCGCCGCCGATAAAGGAAATTAAGTCGGAAGAATTCTTTCCGGCAATCTTTTTAATGTACTCCAAAACTTCAAATTCAGATTTTCCCTGCGGCAGGTCAAAAGATTTGGGACGCTGATGCGGTTGAATGTCCCGAAAAAGATCGTCGAATGATGCAACACCGATGACCTTCAGCATCTCTTCGACATTTTTATCAGTATTGGCAATGTAAGGAATCAATTTTGCAAGGCTTCTTTCTACACAACAATTTAAGAGGAGAATTTAAAAACAACGGAGGAATTAGAATCTAACCGACACTCTCGAGAAAGTTTTCATACTCTTCGGCCGTCATCAAATTCGAACATTCATCCATATCAGAAACAGATATCTTGATAATCCACCCTTTATCGTAATTACTCTTATTAATCAATCCAGGCTCTTCTTCCAATTCTGCGTTGACTTCAAGAATCGTGCCGGAAAGTGGAGAATAAATATCGCTGGCGGCTTTTACCGATTCCAGTGAGGCAAATTGCTCAAACTGCTCTACTTCATCTCCTTCGCCGGGCAGTTCAATAAATGTAATATCTCCCAACTGAGCCTGCGCATAATCTGTAATTCCAATATAAGCTTCGTTGTCTTCGATATTGACCCACTCATGTTCCTTCGTGTAGAGGTAGTGTTCAATCACTTCCATCAGCATCTCCTTGAAAATTTAAGTTTTTAACGATCCTTCTTTATAAAAAATACGACTGCTAATTGCAGCTTCGGCCCGGCTTTTGTCGTTGCCAAATAAGATAATGTTTCCTGTTTGCGCGCACGCGATATCAACGAAGCCCAACCCGATACCCTTTTCTAATATAGGTGAAAAAGTCCCGCTGGTCACAATTCCGATAGCCTTACCGTCTTCGCTATAAATTGTATTGTCGGCTCTGGGAGATCTTCGGTTTTGCGATAACAAACCGACAATCTTACGTTTTACACCAGCTTCTTTTTCTTTTAAAAGAGCGTCTTTCCCGATAAAATCTTTTTCAAAATCGATAAACTTTGACAAGCCTGCTTCCAGCGGGGAAATATTTTCTTCCAATTCATGGCCATACAAACTGTATCCCACTTCCAAACGTAATACATCCCGCGCTCCCAGTCCGGCCGGCTTAATGTCGCCCGCTTTTAAAAGCGCGTTCCATAACTCAACCGTTTTATCCCAAGGATAATAAATTTCATATCCCAATTCCCCCGTATAACCAGTCCGGCTGATAAGAACATTTTCGCCTAAAAGATCAAAGAAATCAAATTTATAATACTCAAGTTTATCAATATCGCCAACAAAAGTTTTTAAAATTTTTCGCGCTGTCGGCCCCTGCACATCAAGCTTTCCCGTAGCCAAACTGACGTCTTTAAAAACCGTTCCGCCTTTTAAATGTTTCTGAAAATGGGCCGCATCTTTGGCGGTTGTGGCCCCATTGACCACAATAAACCATTTAGCTTGTTCCAAACGGAAAACAATCAGATCATCGATAATTCCACCCTGCTCATTAAGTATCATTCCATAACGGCAAGATTGCACCGGCATGTCCTTAATCGACATTGTGACAATACCGTCCAAAGCGGTTGCGTCACCTTCGATAATAAACTCACCCATATGGGAAATATCAAACAAAGAACATTCATGGCGGGTCTGGTGGTGTTCGGCCAGAATACCTTCATACTGGACCGGCATATCCCACCCTCCGAAAGGAACCATTTTTGCGTTTAACGCAACATGGTCCTTATATAACGGTGTTTTTTTAAGTGTGTCTTGTGTCGTCATCAAAGTATGGGTATATTAAAAAATTTTTGAAACTTTGTAAAGTACAAAGTGAATGAACTTATAGGCTCCCAGCACCCCTGTAATCAAGAAATTATATATTTAGGCTGGGTTACTTGGTCTCTGGGGCACCGGAGCACATTAAAAAACGCGCCTGGGTCTGCTTCACTCAAATATTTATATGTTTGAGCTTCGCAGAACCTTTGGCGAAAAAATTGGCGCCAGTTCTTCGAAGCGCCAACGTAAAAACATTGGCGCAAAGTAGAACGCGCCTGGGAGGATTCGAACCCCCGACACCCAGTTCCGAAGACTGGTGCTCTATCCAGCTGAGCTACAGGCGCAAATTTATAGATCTTCTGTAAGGAATAAAGACGTATAACCTGGCGGGCTTTTTCCTTAGTCTTCTGTCGTGTGTAAATGCTGATTTCGGTTACCAACTATATCACTTTTCACATTCTGTGCAAACAAATTTTTTACGCAGATGCCCTTCTCCAAAAGAATGTCATGTAGATCACCAATACCGCCAAAACAACTCCTATTCCCTGATAAACGTACATCTGATGGGTCATCCAGGGTCCAAAATTCATGAACAGATTCTGGCCCGGAAACTCCAGAATTTTTCCATCCCAGGGAGCCGAATGAATGGTCAACCAGAACTTAGACCCTACTAAACCTAACAACCCCAATATGATAAGCTGATACCACTTTTGAATATACCCTTCGGCCGCTTTAATGATAAAGGGCACCATTATCGGAAAAAAATTACTCAAAAGCCGGGATTCATTATGCACGCTCAGACCCAGAATAATTGCCGTCACAATAATCAATCCTACGCCATAAGAATGAACGATACGACAAAAACGGTCAAAAACAAAAATAAGCAGCCCCACACCACAGCCAAAATAGACCGTGTGTGTAACTAAAAATGATGCCGGCTGCATAGTTCCCGTAATAAAAATATTTTTAATAAGATAATCTAATGGAAAGGCTCCCTGTCGCTTTGCCGCGTAATGGACAAATGCCTTTAACCCACACAGAATAACGCCTCCTAAAATAATACAGAAAGGTTTGAGCTGACTTTTCCAATAATCCCACCGATAGAGTTTCGAATAATGCAAAAGTCTTTGAAAAACCAGAAACACATAAACCAAAACAATCGCCATACTGAGGTACAGCCATTCTTCTAACGGCCGATTGGCACCTGTCGAAAAAACCCCGGTCTGATAAAGACGCCCTGTTTGAATACCGTGTACAATAAACTGAAATTGCAATAAAATCCAAATACAAATACCTCCAGCCAGCCACCAATCCAGATGGTAAGGCACCTTTATGCTGCTTACCTCTTCATCTCTTGGCACCCTTCGGGGAAACATCATCATAAACGTGCCAATATAAACCGCTGTCGGCCAACAGAATGCCCCTAAAACCGTTGATAGCAGTAATCCCACCACGTTATTCTTCAGATAATAATAAATCAAAGCCAAACCGATCGTATACGCAAATAAATCCGTGGAAACTTGAATATAGGGAATGTACTTCAAAACCATAAAATTAAAAAACAATACAATAAATCCAGCCCATAACGCTTTGACATTTAGACGCAATTCTCCGGCAATCCAAAACCATAATTGGGCTAATATCAACAACAATAAAACATTGTAAAATCCAAAGACATTAACGATATCTGTTTTGTTAAAACTATAAAAGGGCAAAGCCTTAATAGTGTAGTGCACCAACGCCAACGGCAATATTCTTTGAATATGATAGTCGGAAAGAACCCGCTCCGATACGGCATGATCGAATTCAACCGTCACGGCTAAATATAACTTTTCATCACCCAAATGCCCTAAAACCGTTGAACGTTCCGCCAGAAAGAAGCTATAACAACCGATTAACAAGGCGGCGGCTAAGATCAAAATGTTTTGTCTCGGGGATAATCCGACGCTTTTTTTATCAATTTCCTTATTATTTTCTGTACCCATGATGTTTCAAATATTCCCGAATTTTTAACTGTCTTAACAAATACTTCCGCTCAATGTATTGCCCTCCTCTAAACAACACTCCCTTCTTCATACCCCACATCCATTCTTCAATCACTTGATCTCCCGGCCCGTAAGGGTAATATTCGATTACTTTCTTTTCTTCATAAGGAATGTGCGTTTTAAAGCCAATCCATATCGTCCGCAACAATTCGTCTTTCTGAAGAGGCTTGTACTCCCGAATTCCACCATATCCGGCGGGAAAGTCGTACATCATAACATCCATCTTCTTCGACACATATCCGTATTCGGGAAAAGCCAAGGCCTGAGCCATAATAAAGGGAGCCCCCACAATATGATTCGAAAATTTCTCCTCTATTTCTTTCGCGATAGCCATCTGAATCTTCAAATCAATACGGTACTCTAAAGACCGTTCCCCGACATATTGAATGATGACATCTTCCTTCTTATAAAGATATCCGTATGATCCCCAGAACGAAAATACAATAGCCGCACCAAGGAGTCCGGCCATAACATTTTTGTTGCGAACTAAGTATTGAACCATATAAAACACACAGAATAAACTAAACGGAACCAATAAAAGCCGATAACGATAAATCGCCGCGTAAGAATGAATAAACAACCCCCACCACGCTAACATGAAGACCATTCCAACAAACACTGTGTAGTTTTTATGAACATACTCCGCCAGATTCTTTGTTTGTTTTCGAAACTGCTCCTTCAGATAGACGCCCACAAATAGCAAAAAACTGGCGCCACATAAATAAAGAACCGGAAGACGCTTGTTCTCTTTCCAACCCAGAAAGAGTCCGACGAGATAAGAGGCCTTTTCCGTACCGTGATGAAGGATGTGAAACGTGCAGTAATACTTCCCGATAAGAAAACTGAATGCCACCACGGCACCCCACAAAACCCGCGGTTTAAAACGCTCTTCTTTTCCCCAAAAGAATAAAAATACACAGATTAAAATAACCGCGCCACAGATAAGAATACCGGTTCCCTTAGCCATAGCGGCACAAGCAGCCATAAGCCCAGCCCATATAAATTTTTTCTGAACTGTAAAATACATTGCCAACATTGAGAAAAACAACAACATCATTTCCATGTTAATCTGTTCCACCTGGGCCTGAAACAAAGGCATCGACAGACATAAAACCGTAGCTAAGAAAGCCTGACTTTTGTCATAAACATTCAACAGTACAGCTCTTAGACAAGCCATGGCTATCGCACCAAAAAGAAAGACAATCAGATGGTTTATAATAAGGAAGGCTTTAACATTTGGAATTAAGGCTAATAATAACGCAATGAAACCCGGATAGATGGTGAAAAAATAAACCTTCGGCCCGCCGGCCAGATACGTCGCCTGTTCAGCCAAAAGTTTATAATTGAAAGAATGCTTATACAACCACATCGCCTCGGCCAATGGGCCGGAAAGCGCGTCCCCATACGGAGGAAAGGTCAGAATTTCAAATTTTGTAATACATAAAAAAAGAAACACCGCAAAGGCAAAAGTCCGCACGTTAACATCTCTTAAATAACGCCAGCCAAAAAGGCAAAACGCTAAACCGCCCAAAACCATATTCAGCGGTCCAAAGAAAAACTCTTCCATATAGCCGATATAAAATGTCAACGACTGCTGGACATCGCTATGTGTCCAGGCATTAAGAAGATCAAATTGATTGTGATGATATTGATAGGCAATCCACTGGGGAAAACCAAACTCAACAATCAGGGCCGCTGTCAAAAGGGTGATAAACAGCCCCCAGAATATTTTCGGTTTTAACATATCGGTAAAAATTTAGGAAAAGATTCTCCACCCCAGATACCAGAGGCTGAATAATGTTAAAAAAATAATCCCGAACCAGCTAAATGCCACCAGCCTGGACGATGGCCGTGCTTTTTTCGGCATAGTCGAGCTGGTAACGACTTTCAAATTCATATACGCTAATACCGGCGCCGCTAAAAATGACAGGATTGTCGCCAAATCCACAAGCGCTTTCATCTTATCAATATAAACCCCGATGATCATAACAGAAACCGCCGCCAGAACAGCCATCCAGGCAAAATAAATATAATCTGCTTTAGGTTTAACCGCAGGAGCTATAATAATAGCCGATTCTTTAACGATCCGGCTATACGCGTCTAAACACGATAATGTTGTACTGAACATTGTCAACGCGGCGGATGTGACAATCGCCGGATAACTCCACACGCCCAGCCACTTTGTGTATAACGAAACACCCTGTCCGGTAAGTGCGACTGCAGAATCCGAGAAAACCTCTCC
>JAGQKQ010000100.1 GCA_020430005.1 Candidatus Omnitrophota bacterium | reverse complement strand
AATAAACGCCGGGCCTGGTTTTCTAAAGCCTGCCAAGCCGGGATTTCAGCAGGAAGGACATCGCTGGTCCCTCTGGGGATCAAAAATTTTTTGGCCATAAGTGTACTAAAGGCGGAGATGGTTGGTCTCCGCCTTTTATTCATAGAATACGTAAATATATATAAATAATATACTTATGAAATCTGAGAGCGGCTGTAACCATGACCGCTATAAAATATTTTCGTATTATTTGATTTTTTGTTTCATTTCCAAGCCTGGCTTGAAAACGACAACTTTGCGAGGGGGAACAGGGACACTTTCACCAGTTCTGGGATTCCGTCCAAATCGCGCTCTTCGCTCTTTAATCTTGAAAACACCGAAGTTACGAAGCTCAACCTTTTCGTCACGCATCAAACTTTCCACAATAACGTCAAATGTCTTCTGAACGATCTTCTTCACATCGACCTGTTTAATCCCTGTCGCATCAGTGATTTTTAAAACAATATCTTTTTTGGTCATTTCTTCACCTCCTAATGCTAAGTATAGTAGCAACAGGCTTTTACAGTGTCAAGCAAATATTTAAGGGTATCAGGATGTTACAAAAAGGTCATTTTTGGGGCTAAAAAGATACGGAGAAGTACTCTTTACCGATCAAGTTTTTTATTTCATTCATTAAACTTTCCGTTGGCGCGACATAAAGATCTTCTCCTACCAAAATTTGCTTCCCTTTTTTGGAAGTCGTTGTCACATTAAGATATACAGGAACTCTACCGGGAAAGTTAAGAAGTTTTTTCTTTAAATACTCCAGTTTTTCCTCATGCATGGACGACAAATCGACATTAATGGACTTAATAGAATTATAAACGTCATGAATATGCTTTATATCATCCACAATAAGTTTTGCTTCGTCATCACGATAGTTAACCTTACCACGCACAAAAACAACTTCCCCTTCGGTTAAATACTCCGTCAGCTTTGCGTAAGTAGATGGAAATACAACAGCTTCCACCTCTCCCTCCATATCTTCAATTTTTAAAATGGCCATACGTTCATTGGTTTTTCGGGTATTGGTTAATTTAATATATTCAATCAGACCAACCAACTTAACATCTTCCCCTTCAATAGCCTGCTGTAAATTCTTCGTCGAATAATCCGTAAATTCTTTGATTTCAACTTGATAATGTGCCAACGGATGTCCGCTGATATAAAAACCTACAATGTCCTTCTCAAAACTTAAAAGCTGATTTTGCGGCCACTCTTTGATATCCGGCAGGTTCTCGATGTCTTTATTAAACCCGCCGACATCGATATCCATATCAAAAAATGAAACCTGGCCGGATGCTTTTTCTTTTTGGGATTTAGCCCCTAACTCCATTGCCCTTTCCAGGATTTTCATTAACTGGGACCGATAAACTTTAAAATCATCCATCGCTCCGCATTTGATTAAACTCTCGATCACTTTCCGGTTAACCAAACGCAAATCCACCCGCTCACAAAAATCGTATAACGATTTATACGGACCATCTTTACGGTTCTCTACAATAGAATCGATCGCGGAACCACCTACGTTCTTGACCGCCAAAAGACCATAAAGAATGGTTTGCTCATCCACAACCCGGAATTCTTTAAAGCAGACGTTCACGTTTGGACGTACAACCGTCAGCCCCATATGATGACATTCTTTGACATACTCAACGACTTTTTCGGTGTTATCCTTTTCACAAGTTAGTAACGCCGTCATAAATTCAACCGGATAATTCGCCTTGAGATAGGCCGTTTGATAAGTAATAAAAGCATACGCGGCGGAGTGGCTTTTATTGAAACCATAACCGGAGAAATAATCGATCAAGTCAAAAAGGTAGTTCGCCTTTTCGGATGTCATGTGGCTGACTTTTTGACAGCCCTCCACGAAGTCTTTCCGCATCTGAGCCATGACCGATACAATTTTCTTACTCATGGCACGGCGAAGGTGATCGGCCTGAACAAGCGAAAATCCGGCCAGGGCAACCGGCGTTTTCATAACCTGCTCCTGGTAAACCATAATCCCGTAGGTTTCTTTCAAAATCGGTTCCAACGCATTGTGTTCGTATTTAATATCCACGTCACCACGTTTGCGCTGGATAAAGTCGTCCAACATCCCGCTACCCATAGGGCCGGGACGGTACAAGGCCAACACCGCAATTAAATCTTCAAAAACACTCGGCTTTAGTTTTTTCAAAAGCTCGCGCATGCCGCCACTTTCCAGCTGGAACACGCCAAAGCTATTGGCCTGGCTTAAATTTTCGTACGTCTTCTGATCCTCCAAAGGAACATTTCCCATGTCCAGTTCGACACCTTTGGTTCTGGCGATAATGTTAACGGCCTTGCTGATAACGGTCAGTGTTCTTAAGCCCAGAAAATCCATTTTTAACAAACCGATTTTAGCCACGGCATTCATCGAAAAACCGGTGGTGATAGACCCGTCACTTTGTTGATAGAGTGGAACATATTCATCCAGCGATTTATCGGAAATTACAACACCGGCGGCGTGCGTTGACGCGTGACGGTTTAAACCTTCCAGGACGCGGGCGGTTTCAATAATACGGTTCGCCATTTTATCTTCTTCGCACAGTTTTTCGAGCTGCGGTTCTTTATCCAGGGCTTTATCAATCGTGATTCCTAACTCATTCGGCACCAATTTAGCAATCTTATCGACTTCTCCGTAAGACGCGCCTAAAACGCGTCCGACATCGCGGATGGCCGCACGGGCCTGCATGGATCCGAAGGTAATAATTTGCGCGACGTTTTGTGCACCGTATTTCTTGGTCACATAATCAATAACTTCGCCCCGTCGCTCATAACAAAAGTCGATATCAATATCCGGCATCCCCGCCCGGTCAGGATTTAAGAAACGTTCAAAAAGTAAATCATATTTAAGAGGATCAAGGTCTGTAATTCCCAACAAATAACTGACCAGACTTCCCGCGGCCGAACCCCGTCCCGGACCGACAGGAATTCCCTGACTTTTGGCATAGTTAATAAAGTCCCAAACGATCAGAAAATAGCTCACAAACCCCATTTTCTGGATAATCTGAATTTCGTGGGTTAAACGGTCGCGCACTTCCTGCGTCGGGGCGTCTCCATAGCGACGCGTTAATCCTTCTTCACACAATTCGCTGAAATAATCTTCTTTGGTTTTTTGGTCAGGCGGGTCAAAACGGGGCAGATGGATTTGATCAAAATCCATTTTTAAATCACATTTTTCCATAATCGCGATGGTGTTGGACAAGCCTTCGGGAACCCACGCGAATTCCTTTTTCATTTGCTCTACAGTTTTGAAATAATATTGATCGGTGCGTAAGCGCGCACGTTTGGGATCGTCCAATGTGGTCTGCCGTTGAATACACCATAAAATCTCATGAGCGCTCGCCTGGTCCTGCTCTAAATAATGAACATCATTGGTAACCACGAGCGGGATATTCAACTGCTTCGAAATCTCAAGAAATCCGTCATTAACTTTCTTTTCTTCTTCCAGGCCGTGATCCATAATTTCCAAGTAGAAATTTTCCCGGCCGAACACTTGCCGGAACTCATCAGCAGACTTCAATGCCGCGTTAAAGTTCCCCATCAAAAGATGACGTCCGATTTCACCACGAGCATTATCCGACAAACACAATAAACCGTCCGAATGCTTAAATAAAAATTCTTTATCCATTCGTGGTGTGTAATAAAATCCCTGTAAATATCCGGCGGAAATAATCTTGAGAAGATTCTGGTAACCCTGTTGATTCCGGGCATAGAGTACAAGCGTACCGATATCCCCTTTGTGCTGAGGATTTTTCTCTTGCATGGATCCGTGAAAAAGCAAATAAACATCCGCGCCAATAATCGGCTTGAGATTGGCATTCATCGCCGATTGATAAAAATCGACCGCACCAAAAATATTCCCTTTATCGGTCATGGCGACCGCAGGCATTTGATATTCCGAGACTTTTTTAACTAGTTCTTTAACGCGGCAGGCTCCATCCAGGAGACTGTATTGGGTATGAACACGAAGATGAATAAAATCAGAATGGTTCATGGTGGAGAATTAAAAGCTGTGTTAATAAAAAAGAAAATACTGTGGAGAAATTATAAAAAGCATGTCATTCCTGCGAAAGCAGGAATCCAGACTTATTAATAATTATATTACACTACAAGATTCCCGCCTACGCGAGAATGACAAAATCACTTTTAAAGATTTTGCTTCTTTAAAAACTTTACTCCCACTCGATCGTTGCCGGTGGTTTGGAGCTGATATCGTAGACAACCCGGTTAACACCCTGAACTTCGTTGATAATACGATTGGAAATTCTTCCCATAATGTCGTATGGAACCTGCGACCAATCGGCCGTCATTCCATCGACACTGCTGACACAACGTACAGCAATCACATTTTCATATGTCCGCGCGTCGCCCATAACACCAACCGTCTTAACGGGAAGAAGAACGGCAAAGGATTGCCATATATCGTTGTATAGGCCGGCTTTTTTAATTTCCTCCAGGACACGCTCATCCGCTTCACGTAACATATCCAAACGTTCTTTGGTTACATCACCCAAAATACGTATCGCCAAACCAGGACCCGGAAATGGTTGTCGTTTAAGAATGGAATCAGGAACACCCAAATGCTTTCCGATAGCGCGAACTTCATCTTTGAACAATTCACGGAACGGCTCAATCAATTCAAATTTTAAATTCTTTGGAAGTCCTCCAACATTATGGTGACTTTTAATAACAGCCGAAGGCCCGCCGAACGGTGAAACAGATTCAATTACGTCGGGATAAAGTGTTCCTTGAGCCAGAAATCCGACATTTTTAATTTTTTTAGCTTTTTCGCTGAAGACATTGATAAACTCATCCCCGATAATTTTCCGTTTTTCTTCGGGATCTTCAATATCTTTCAGACGTTTTAAGAAAGATTTTTCCGCGTCAACAACAGATAAGTTCATTTTGAAATTACCCTTAAACGCACGTGTTACCGCGTTCACTTCGTTCTTACGTAAAAGACCATTGTCGACAAAAATACATTGCAATTTACGGCCTATCGCCTGCTGAATTAAAACAGCCGCCACAGAAGAATCAACTCCACCGCTTAATCCCAGAACAACTTTCTTCTTGCCGACTTTTTCTTTAATTTGCGCAATGGTATTCTTGACAAATTTGTCCATCGTCCAGCGCGGCAGACATCCGCAAATGCTGAACACAAAATTATTAAGGACTTCGTCTCCTCTTTGTGTATGAACAACCTCAGGGTGGAATTGCACGCCATAAATCTTTTTACTGCGATTTGCAAACGCGGCTGTAGACGCATTAAGAGTATGCCCTAGTTTGATAAAACCTTTCGGTAAAGTTTTAATTTCATCACTATGACTCATCCAGCAAGTAAGATTAGCTGGAAGATTGGCAAAAAGATCTTTGTTATTATCGACGAAAAGTTCTGCGCGGCCGAATTCACGCTCCTTACTTCCCTGAACCTTTCCACCAAAAACATGATTAATCACCTGCATCCCGTAACAAATTCCCAAGACCGGCAGACCGATTTTGAAAATTTCTTCGTTAGGCATAGGCGCCCCTTCGTCATAAACACTCATAGGGCCGCCGGACAATATAATTCCCTTCGGCTTTAACTCCTGAATTTCTTCGGGTTTAATATTGTACGGTACAATTTTACTGTAAACTTTATTTTCACGGATACGGCGGGCAATAAGCTGGGTATACTGTGAACCAAAATCCAGAACAACAATAATATCCTTATTGCGGATTTTCCGGACCTTGACTGTGCCGGCACGACGGCCTTTAACTTTTTTAAGTTTAGGAAGACGCCCGATACGGTTTTTCGGAGAAGTTTTTGTTCTTCTTTTCAAACCCGGACTTAATAACGGCTTTTTAGCTGTTTTTTTCTTTGCTGTTGTTTTCACAGATTTCTTTGCTGTTTTCTTCTTGGTAACTTTTTTTGTAACTTTCGTTTTTTTTGCTGCTCGTGCCATTTTTCTACCTTGTTATTAGCGCCGCGGTTTATCCTTCATCCGCAGACACTCATGTTACTTGCCCATACCGACTCGCTGTCCTACTTGGAAAACTTTACCTTCAGTCTGAATAGACGGGGCAATAATTATTTCAACATCATGCATTTCTTGGATATTAGACGCACCCAATGAACCCATCGATGTCTTTAACGCGCCAACCAGGTTTTGCGATCCATCATCCACCTTGGCCGGCCCGAATAAAATGTTTTTAAGAGTACCGCTTGTTCCAACCTGAACCCGTGTTCCTCGAGGAAGATTGGCGTGTGATGTGGCCATCCCCCAATGAAAACCGCGTCCCGGAGCTTCTTCCGCTTTCGCAAACGCACTACCGACCATACACGCATCGGCACCGGCCGCTATAGCTTTACAGATTTCTCCTCCGATTCGCATTCCTCCATCCGTGATAATCGGAACATATTTTCCGGTCCGTTTAAAGTGATAATCACGGGCAGCCGCACAATCTACCGTTGATGTAATTTGCGGAATACCAATCCCTAAAACCCCGCGTGTTGTACAGGCCGCTCCCGGTCCGATACCAACCAACAATCCGGATGCACCGCATTCCATCAATTCCAACGCCACATCATAAGTCACGCAGTTTCCTAAGATGATTGGAATCTTTGAGGCCTTACAAAGTTTTTCAATATCAACAATTTTGTATTCACTCGAGACATGTTTCTTTGTTGCCACTGTAGATTGAACAATAAA